>JAFWXG010000229.1 GCA_017523005.1 Clostridia bacterium | reverse complement strand
CTCATAGATAATTGAAATCACACGTATACCTTTCCTTGAAAAAAACATTGTATCCGCAAAATAGTTTTCTGTAATGAAATTTTCTGTTGTAGCACCAACAAAAGACTGGTTATTGCTTACAATACCACCTACAGCAATAAGCTTAATTCCTTCAACTCCAGCAAGTTCATTTATAACACGCAGAGAGTTTGTTATTACTGTAATATTCTTCATAGTTTTAAGCTCTTTTGCCATGTAAAATGTTGTGGTTGATGCATCTAAAAAAATGGTATCTCCTGACGCAACAGACTGAACTGCTTTTTTTGCTAACGCTTGTTTTACCTCAACATTTAAAGCTTTTCTTTTTTCTAATGACAACTCATAGCTTCCGCCGTCTATCGGAATTGCACCGCCATGAGTTCTTCTTAAAAGCTCGTTTGCTTCAAGCTTTTCTAAATCTCTTCTTACGGTTTCCTCCGTTACGCCCATTTCAGCACTTAGCTTACTTACCATTACAGCACCGTCAATGCTCAAAAGCTCAAGTATTCTTTTTTGCCTTTCAAGTGCAAGCATATATTCTCCCCCGTTCTCACTTTTATTTGGTGATTATATGTACTATATCGCCGTTTTTGAGTCCGGATGAATTTGCATCGTCTGTATCTATGTGCATCTCCACATTAAAATCCTCTCGGACACGAATTTGAACATCAAAAAACTTTGTTGGTTTTATTCCGTCTATTATAACATCTACATAGTCATTATCTTTAAGATTAAGTGATTCAGCAAACGGTGGTGTCAAATGAATATGACGGTTTGCAATAATTACGCCTTCTTTTAAATACACACAACCCTTTGGTCCTACAATTACAAGCTTTTCAGAGCCTTCAATTTCGCCAGAGGGACGAACAGGAGGACTTACCTTTAACACGAATGTATCTGTTCTTGAAATTTCAACCTGTGTGTTTTTTCTGACTGGACCTAAAACTCTTACCTTTTCAATAGCTTTTAAGGATGGTCCTACCAAAGTCACACACTCTTCAGCAGCATATTCTCTACCCATCAAAGTCTTTTTCTTTGTAAGCTCGTAGCCTTCGCCGAACAAGGTTTCCAAATCCTGTTTCGACAAGTGAACATGGCGCTGTGATACACCGATTTTTACAAAATCATCATTTTTGTTGTTATCAGTATATCCCGAAGCAGCTCTTTTCACTGCCTCCTCTATTACATTTATATCTAACATATTATGACCGCCTTTATAAGTTCTCATAATCGAAGAATTTCATGATTTCTCCGTGCGGATTTGCAATAACTGCCTTTCCAAAAACCTCTCCTAACGGAGCACCAATCTTTTCTCCTGCTTCAACAGCTGCCTGAACAGCAGAAACAGAACCTTTAACAATTAGTGTTACTAATCTACCGCCCAATCTCATTTCTATATGGATAAGGCGAACTTCAGCTGCTTTAAGCATTGCATCAAGTGCTGTAACTGATGCAGCGTGTCCCGAAATTTCCAAAAGACCGATAGAAAAATCCACATTCGGAACTTCTTCAGTACTGTTAAGAAACGATTTTGGCAACTTTTTATTATACTTATCTCTGTTAATATCTAAAAGATAAGCCATTTTCTCAACATCTGTACCAGGTCTTGGAATAATGTGAGATACAATATATTTTCCTTCTGCTTTTGCATAAGCTTTTCCAACTTCAATAGCCTCTCTTACAGCTGCTACATCCCCCTCAACCTTAATAACCATAACAAGTGGTGCGGGAGCATCTGCGCTTTTAGGTCTGTTTCTGTCAAAAGCTATAACCTTGACATCAGCAGTTTTTGCCATCAAATCTGCTGCATAGACAGTTGTGGTAAAGCTATATACTTCAAGTAATCCAAGTGCGTTCATAATCTACCTCTGCTTTTTAAATTTATACAATGTGAAGTCCGTCTACCATTACGCAACGGCGTTGTCTTGTGAATGAATGAGCGGCTGTTAAACCTTCGCCTGTCGGACCTGCAATAGTAAAGGTTGTATAACCTTCTCCGCCTGCACCGATACCTGCATAAGATGGTGCATTTTTTACAAAAATTGTTGTTTCAACTTCGCGAGCGAATTTTGTCAGGTTATCAACATTCTTTGAGTGAATGTGTGCTGAATGACGATTACCATGCTCTGCATATACCGCTTTTGCAATCGCTTCATCAATGTCTGCAACGCGTACAATAGGAAGTATCGGCATCATCATTTCTACCTGAACAAACGGATGTGAACATTCTGTTTCGCAAATGATAAGGCGTGGGTCTGCGTCAATTCCAAGTTCTTTTAAGAACAATTTTGCGTCTTTTCCAACCCATTTCTTATTTATAGAATATTTTTCCATCTTTTTCAACAAGAGCAATTTTTACTAAATCATCTACTTGTTTACCTTTGATTAAATATGCGTCTGATTCCTGCATTCTTGCAATAAGTTCATCTGCAACAGTGTTTACAACAAAGCATTCTTTTTCAGCAATACATGGCAAATTATTATCAAAGCTTGCACCTGATACAATATCTTTTGCAGCCTTTTTAATATCTGCTGTTTCGTCAACAATTACAGGCGGATTACCTGCACCCGCACCGATTGCCTTTTTGCCTGATGATAAGAGCATCTTAACAACACCAGGACCGCCTGTTGCAACAAGCATACGAACTATTGGAGATTTTACCATTTCGTTTGATGTATCCATTGTAGGTTTATAAACAGATACAACTAAATTTTCAGGGCCACCTGCCTCTAAAACTGCTCTGTTGATAAGGTCAACAGCATAGTTAGCGGTTTTACAAGCATTCGGATGTGGATTAAACACAACAGCGTTTCCGCCAGCAATCATACCAATGGAGTTACAGATAACTGTTTCACTTGGGTTTGTGGAAGGTGTAATACTTCCAATAACACCGTAAGGAGCCATTTCAATAAGGGTAAGACCTGCATCTCCTGTCATAACTTTAGGAGATAAATCTTCTGTGCCAGGAGTCTTATTCGCAACTAACTGGTGCTTAATAATTTTATCAGAAACTCTGCCCATTCCTGTTTCCAGAACACCTAATTTTGCCATTTCTTCAGCTTCGTTTAAAGTAAACTTTCTGATTTTGGAAATCATTTGTTCTCTTTGTTCAACAGAATATGAACGGAACTCTTTATATGCTTTGCTAACAGCTTCTAAAGCGTCTGTCATGCTGTCAAATACGCCTTTTAATGTGCGGGCATCTTCAATTATTTCTTTTTCTCCCGCAACACTTGCAAGAACGGATTTTACGATTTCGGTAATTTGATTTTCATTTAAATTCACACAAATCAACCGCCTTTCGTTTAATTAAATGTATTTTAAACCTTTAAAGTTTGATTTCGATTTTAGGTTTTGTTTTGAGGGGCAGGCATCGCTTGGGCGATGCCTATCCCCATATAAACAAAAGATAATTTAAAGTCCTGATGCATCATCTACAATGCCGACTATTGCAGCATCTACAGGTGCATCGCAAGCATCACAGCCAATTCTGGCTGCACTGCCCAAAGCGACTAAAACTGTCTCGCCTATTCCGGCACCGACATTATCGATAGCCACAAATTTTTCGTTATTTGCCGTATCATAAACAGGCTCTACAACTAAAAACTTGTTACCTATCAATTTTTCGTTTTTTCGGGTGGCAACTATGTTGCCTACCACTTTTCCTACGAGCACTATAAATCACCTTCCAAAAGTGTCGTATTTAAGAATAATCTTATTTAATTGAAGGAAGGATTTTTTCAACATCGCCGTGAGGTCTTGGAATTACATGTGTAGCAATGATTTCGCCGAGCTTTGTTGCAGCTGCGCCGCCTGCTTCTACAGCAGATTTAACAGCACCAACATCACCGCGAACCATAACGCTTACCAAACCGCTACCGATTTTTTCAGTACCGATCAATACAACATTTGCAGCTTTTACCATAGCGTCTGCTGCTTCAACTGCTGCTACCAAACCTCTTGTTTCTACCATACCTAATGCTTCCTGTGACATTTTCTTTTCCTCCTGAATTT
>JAFWXG010000020.1 GCA_017523005.1 Clostridia bacterium | reverse complement strand
TATGTTATGAAAATTTTGTGGGATGACTGCATGATTCCAAGGATGAAAAGAGAGCATCATCTTCCAACAGTTCTTACGCTGAATGAAATAGACGCATTATTGAATGCCACGGTAAACTTAAAACACAAGGCAATTTTTGCAACCATGTATTCAGCAGGACTTCGTGTATCAGAAACAACACACCTTCATTATGATGACATATCCCGTTCAAACATGAGCATACATGTAAGGTCATCCAAAACGCGTTCTGACCGCTATAGTATTCTTTCCAAACGCAATCTTGAGATACTGACAGAATACTGGTATAAATGTGGCAGGCCAAAAGGAATTCTGTTTCCAAGCCGTGCAACAAACGGATATTTGAAAAAAGAGTCTGTCAGTTTAGCATTAAACAAAGCCGCAGCTCTTGCAGGTATAAGCACACATATCACGCCTCATGATTTACGCCACAGCTTTGCGACACATCTGCTGGAAGACGGTGTGGATATCCGCTACATTCAGACTCTTCTTGGACACCGTGATCCTAAGTCAACTGAAATCTATCTGCATGTAAGTAACAAGTCCGTTCTTGGTGTTGTAAGTCCGCTGGACAGAATAGGCGGGCATCATGAATAAACCTACTGTTCAGGATGTTTTTCACAGATTTTATCCTTCTTACCTTGAAACATATACTCCTACTGCCATGCAGGCAAAGGCGGCACACAGTATCATCAACTGCAAAACAGGAGCTTATGGTGCAAACACCAGTATATGCGAGAACTGCGGACGATTACAGATTCATTACAATTCCTGCCGTAACAGATGCTGCCCCATGTGTCAGACATTACCGAGAGATAAATGGATTGATGCCAGAAAAGAGGATGTTCTGGATGCTCCATATTTTCATGTGGTTTTCACAGTTCCACAGGAACTAAATCCGTTAATCTACAACAACCAGAAAGTTTTGTATGATGCAATGTACCACTCAGTATCCTCAACAATAGAAGAACTTACTGCTGACCCTAAACATCTTGGTGCAAAGGTTGGATATATCTGCGTTCTTCATACCTGGGGTTCTGAATTAAACTTTCATCCGCATATCCATGTAATTCTTCTGGGTGGCGGTCTTACAGAGAAAAACACATGGAAGGATAAAGGAGAGAATTTTTTCCTGCCAGTAAAAGTTTTATCCAGAAAATTCAGGGACAATTATCTGAGAAAACTAAGGGAACTAAATGAAGCCCATTTACTTGAATTTCATGGAAGCTGTGAAAAATATCGTAATTATTACTATTTTAAAGAATTGATTGACTGCTGTTATAAAAAAGAATGGATTCCGCACTGTAAAAAAACATTTAACGGAGCCCAGTCTGTTATTAATTATCTTGGAAAATATACACACCGGCTAGCCATAAGCAATCGTAGAATTATCCGTATGGATGAAAAAACAGTTACTTTTCATGTAAAAGATTATAAAAATGAGGGGCAATGGAAAGAACTGACATTATCAGGAGTTGAATTCATCCGCCGTTTTCTTATGCATGTCCCACCAAAGCGTTTTACACGCATACGTCATTATGGTCTTTTATGCAACCGAAGTAAAAAGAAACATCTTACACTGTGCAGAAATCTGTTAGGCTGTAAAGCATATCTGTCAAGACTACGCGGAAAAGAAACAGCTGAGATTGTGGAATTACTTTATGGAATTAAGGTTACTGAATGCAGGTGCTGTGGCGGATGCTTAAAACCTGTACCGCAAAGGAGAATTATACTTAGAAATTAAAATATAGAAAATATATATAAGCTGTAAAACTTCAGAAATGAAGTTTATTTGTCATGCAGAAATTTAAGCAATCACTGTTTCAAGAATAATCGCACGACGGATTTTATAGATTTTTCAAATGAGGGAGGCAGGATTGAAAACCCATAGGTGTTCTCTCGGAGGACGCGACTTTGTTCAATAAGGCAAAATCATAATTAGCACAAACGAATGGACGGCTGCTATAAAAGGAGCTGTTTTTTCGTTTGTACTAACAATGATTGTTACCTTGTAAATTTAGCACACTAAAAGGTTGAGGAAAGCCTACGAAAAAAGAATTAGCTGTATAAGGTTATAGACCCGTATTTCGGATATAAGACTTTCTAAACACTTTGACTAAAGGTATTGG
>JAFWXG010000228.1 GCA_017523005.1 Clostridia bacterium | reverse complement strand
TCAGTTGTTGGTTTTTCAGACGGTTACTTCGATGAACATAAAGAGAAAACCATTATTGAAGATATTAAAACCAAAAAACCTGATTTGTTACTTGTGTGTTTAGGGGCTAAAAAGCAAGAACTATGGATACACAAATACAAAGATGTTTTAGACGCAAAAATACTTATCGGCGCTGGCGGAAGTATTGATGTTTTTGCAGGAACAGTAAAACGAGCACCGGATATATTTATAAAGCTTGGATTAGAATGGTTTTACAGACTGATTAAACAGCCAAAACGATTTATAAGAATGTTACAGCTTCCGCTATTTTTGATTGAAATTGTTGTTAAACGAAGGAGTTTAAAATCATGAGAGTTGAATTGTTGGAATACACCCCAAACTGTGAAAAACTAATCGCTGCAGGTGCAAAGCTTTGCTATTCAAATTCAGGCATTGATGGACTTTTAGATAATTTGGAAAAAGATAATGCAGATAAATTTTTGAAGATGCTTTTGTCGTTAGGACATGAAAGCCCTATTGAGCATGCATCTTTTACTTTCGGGATAGAGGGCGTAAGCCGTAGCTTGTTAGCACAGCTTACACGACACAGAATTGCAAGCTATACCGTTAAATCTCAGCGCTATGTTAAAGAAGGACAGTTTGAATATATTATTCCTCCTGAAATCGAAAATGATGAAAAAGCTAAAGAAGTTTTCTTAAAAACAATGGAAAATGACCAAAAAGCTTATGATGAGTTGACAGCAATTTTGCAAAATAAGCATAAAGAACAATTTATTAGTCAGGGCATGGAAGAAAAAGAGGCAGAGAAAAAGGCGGAGAAAAAAGCCATTGAAGATGCAAGATATGTTCTTCCAAATGCTTGTTCTACAGCACTTATGATGACATTTAATGCAAGAAGCTTGTATAATTTCTTTGAACACAGATGCTGTGAACGAGCACAGTGGGAAATACGCGAAATGGCGGATAAAATGCTTAAACTTGTAAAGGAAGTTGCACCGACTTTGTTTGAAAAAAGCGGACCGCCATGCTTGAAGGGCGTATGTCCGGAGGGTAAAATGTCTTGCGGTTTATCTGCAGAAAAGAAGAAAATATACTTAAAGCAGGGATAAAATATGGGTAAGTTGATTGTAATTGAAGGACTGGATGCAAGCGGTAAACAAACACAAACTGCACTTATTTGCGATGCTCTTAGAGATGCTGGCTACAAGGTTAAACAAATTTCGTTTCCGTGCTATGATTCTGAGTCATCAGCACTTGTTAAGATGTATTTAAATGGAAAATTTGGCTCAACAGCCGAAAATGTAAATGCTTATGCAGCATCTTCTTTTTATGCTGTCGACAGGTATGCCTCATTTAAAACTGATTGGGAAAAAGATTACAATTCTGAAACTATAGTTATTGCTGACAGATACACAACATCAAACATGATTCATCAGGCGGGGAAAATATCCGATTTGAATGAGAGAAACCTTTATTTAGACTGGCTATATGAATATGAATTTAAATATTTAGGATTACCTAAACCTGATAAAGTGCTTTTTCTGGAAATGCCTCCTGAAGTATCAGAAAAGCTAATGAAAGAGCGTGCTAATAAGATTACAGGCAATGCTGAAAAAGATATTCATGAAAAAGACAAAAACCATTTGGTTAAGAGTTATGAAAGCGCCTTGTATGTTGCTCAGCGTTTCGAATGGGACATTGTTCATTGTGTACAAGACAATAATTTAAGAACAATAGAAGATATCCATAGTGAAATATTACAAAAAGTTCTAAAAGAGGTTAAATAATATGGTATATACATTACTTGCAACAGGTTTTGAAGAAATCGAAGCTTTGACAGTAGTTGATATTTTGCGAAGAGCTGAAATCCCTGTTAAAATGGTATCTGTTACAGACGATTTAAAAGTTACAGGTGCTCATGGGATTGAGGTTGTGGCAGATTGTATGCTTTCTGGAATTGAAGATGGCGAACTT
>JAFWXG010000019.1 GCA_017523005.1 Clostridia bacterium | reverse complement strand
TATAAATCCATGGAGTGATAACTTTGTGGGAAGATTGTCTTATATGTCGGGGAAGTGGTATGTTATCCCGTGCGATAGAGGAATAGGAGAAGTAATTGAAGTATCAAATCCGTCTACTGATTTAAAGGCGGGCGAATTTGTGCATGCCTCTATTTGCGGTGCTGAAGCCTTAAGAAAAAAAGCTTTTTTAAGTTCAAGTATTGCCCAGCGCAAGAAGACAATTTTGTGGTCGGAAATATGTGGCGGAGACAGACCTGAACCATACACACAGCAAGTTCTTTCATGCGATATCGTGAATGTTTTTGAAAGCGATGAAGAAAGAATAAATTTTGAATATCAAAAAGCTTATGAATGTAATGAAAATATAATTATTCCAAAGAAAAAGGGAAAGCCGTATACCCGTCAGGACTTAACCTCTTTAAATACATTTTATATAAGTGACGGACTTGCGGTATCAAAGACAGACGAACATATATACTATGTTCATGTTCCCGATCTTACAGAATATATAGGCTTAAATTCAGAAGTTGAAAAAAATATGCTTGAAACAGGTCTTGTTCCTTCTTACATACGGGAAAAGACCGCATTTGAAATGAATTTAACAACCCCTGCTATTACAGTAGAGTTTGATGCTTCAGATGAACAGGAAATAAAAATGTACCGTTCATTAGTTTGCGTAAATTCCTGTGATGCTAAAGAAGATTTACAAGAGCTTATAAATACAGCTAATGATAAGGTTGCAACATGGTTTGATGTTCGGGATGCAGTAGCTCCTTATGTGGAAATTTCTTTTGTTGCAAAAGGCGAAACACTTTATCTTGCAGATTTTACGAGAGAGCCTTATGAACAGTATGAAGTAGCAGATTTTGTGCCGAGTGGAGATTTTACAGTTTATTTCTGCAATCCGCTTGAAAATTATTTAGCATTCCTTACACAACATTGTTTTGCGCACGCTATCAGTCAGCATAAGAGTAGTCAGGAATGTGAATTTGCAAATTTAATAAGAGAAAAATGCGCACTTAGCACATATTCTTCTATTCGTGCGAAGTTGCTTAATACAGCACAACAAAATATAAAAATAGACCTGTCACAAAAACAGGGCGCTGATTATCCTGCGACATATCTGTATGAAACCAAGAATGGCAACGGACTTATATACTGTAACGGCGGATTTGGCCTCTGTGAAAGTGATAATACATTATCTTTTGGTACACCTGTAAGGGCAATATATGAAGATATCAGCGTTAACAGGCTTGATTTATATTATAGTATAAATAAAAAGGATTTTTAAGATAGGCGCAGAATAATATCAGTAAGGGGAGATGCAGCCATGAGAGAAATGTCAGCGGACCAGATTACACAAGCGGTGGCGAAATGTTGCATAGAAGCAAACATTTTTCTTCCGCAGGACATCAAAGACGCTCTCGACAAGGCTATGGAAAGAGAACAGGGTATAAGCTTAGATATTTTAAATCAGCTTAAACAAAACTATTCCATAGCAGAAAGCGAGCAAATGCCTGTTTGTCAGG
>JAFWXG010000227.1 GCA_017523005.1 Clostridia bacterium | reverse complement strand
TTATCAAAGAAGACAAAAACCCAAGAGGTAGCCGTATCTTTGGACCTGTTGCAAGAGAGTTGAGAGATAAAGAATATATGAAAATATTGTCTTTAGCTCCCGAAGTATTATAAGGAGGTGCCGAAAGTGAACAAATTACACATCAAAACAGGTGATACAGTTGTTGTTCTTTCCGGCAAGGACAAGGGTAAAAAAGGCAAAGTATTGTCTGTAATCCCTAAGAAAGAAATGGCAATTGTTGAAGGTGTTGCAATGGCAACAAAGCATGTAAAGCCAAGAAAACAGGGCGAAGAAGGCGGAATTATCAAACAGGAAGTTCCGGTTCGCGTTTCAAAGCTTATGCATGTATGCTCTAAATGCAATCAACCGACAAGAATCGGTAGAAAAGTTATGGATGATGGAAGCATCGTTCGTTATTGCAAAAAATGCAATGAATTATTTACTGACTAATCGAACGGAAGGAGGTTATATCAATGGCCCGTCTTTATGACAAATACGCTAAGGAAGTTGCACCTGCACTTATGCAGAAGTTCGGTTATAAGAGTGTTATGCAAATTCCGAAGCTTGAAAAAATTGTTATCAATATCGGTATGGGTGAAGCGAAAGATAATGCAAAAGTATTAGATGCTGCTGCAAATGACCTCGCAATCATTACCGGTCAGAAACCGCTTATTACCAAAGTTAAGAAGTCTGTTGCAAACTTCAAAATCAGAGAAGGTATGAACATTGGTTGCAAAGTAACCTTACGCGGAGAAAAAATGTATGAATTTTTAGATAAATTATTCAACATCGCACTCCCACGCGTTCGTGACTTCAGAGGTATCAACCCTGATTCTTTTGACGGCAGAGGCAACTACGCTTTGGGTTTAAAAGAACAGTTGATTTTCCCAGAAATCGAATATGATAAAATCGACAAAATCAGAGGTATGGACATTGTTATGGTAACAACTGCAAATACCGACGAAGAAGCAAGAGAGCTCTTAACCCTTATGGGTGCTCCCTATGCACATAATTAAGGAGGAATAAATCTTGGCTAAAAAATCAATGATTATAAAACAGCAGAGAACTCCTAAGTTTTCAACAAGAGCTTATACCAGATGCAAAATCTGCGGCAGACCACACGCATACTTGCGTAAGTTCGGTATTTGCCGTATCTGCTTCAGAGAATTGGCTTATAAAGGTCAGATTCCTGGCGTTAAAAAAGCAAGCTGGTAAGCCGATACAGTAGGAATTCAAGAAACGCTATATTAGGCGAAGGAGGTTAAAGTTATGCATATTACCGATCCGGTTGCAGATATGCTTACCCGTATCAGAAACGCAAATGACGCTAAGCACGAAACTGTTGAAGTTCCTTCTTCTACAATGAAAAAAGCAATCGCTCAGATTTTATTGGATGAAGGCTACATCAAAGCTTATGAAGTCATCGAAGATACAAAACAGGGTATGATTAAGATTACTCTTAAATACGGTGTAAATAAACAGAAAGTTATTTCCGGCTTGAAGAGAGTTTCTAAGCCAGGTCTTAGAATTTATTCTTCTAAGGAAGATATGCCGAGAGTGTTGAAAGGTTTAGGTATTGCTATCGTTTCAACATCTAAAGGTATCATGACAGACAAAGAAGCCCGCAAGAACAATGTAGGCGGCGAAGTATTGGCATTCGTATGGTAATGCTGTATTCACAGTTTAAGGAGGTGTTTTACAATGTCTAGAATCGGAAGAATGCCTATCGCAATTCCGCAGGGCGTTGATGTAAAACTCGCGGGTAGTGAAATCACAGTAAAAGGTCCTAAAGGCACATTGTCTCGTGTATTGCACAGTGACATGATTGTTAAGGTTGCTGACGGTACAATTACTGTTGAAAGACCCAGCGAAAATAAAAATCACAAGTCACTGCACGGCTTAACTCGTACACTTATCAACAACATGGTTATTGGCGTAACAGATGGTTACACAAAAACTTTGGAAATCAACGGTGTAGGTTACAGAGCAGCTAAGCAGGGAAATAAAATCACATTAAACTTGGGTTACTCTCATCCGGTTGAAATTTTTGAAACCGAAACAATTAAAGTAGATGTTCCCAATCCTAACCTTTTGGTAATTTCCGGCTGTGATAAGCAGGAAGTTGGCGAATATGCCGCAAAGGTTCGTGAAAAGAGATTGCCTGAACCATATAAGGGCAAGGGTATCAAATACGACTACGAAGTTATCAGACGTAAAGAAGGTAAGACAGGTAAGAAATAAGGTTGCCTGAACTTTCATCAGAAAGGAGAGAATCGTAATGATTAAAAAGACTGCAAAAAGTGTAGCACGAGTTGCAAGACACGCAAGAGTCAGAAAGAACATTTCAGGAACAGCTGAAAGACCAAGACTTTCTGTATTCCGCAGTAATAAACATATGTATGCACAGATTATTGACGATACAAAGGGTGTAACCTTATGTGCAGCGTCCACTATGGAAGCAGGCTTTGACGGCGAATACAGCGGTAACGCTGAAGCTGCAAAGAAGGTTGGCCTTATGATTGCCAAGAAAGCAGAAGAAAAAGGAATCAAAGCTGTTGTATTTGACAGAGGCGGATTCATTTATCATGGCAGAGTAAAAGAATTAGCAGAGGGCGCCCGTGAAGGCGGTCTGGAATTCTAATAGGAGGTTAAATTATGGCTGATTTTAACACAAACGGTGTTGAATTAAAAGAAAGACTGGTTCATGTTAACCGCGTTGCCAAAACAGTTAAGGGTGGTAGAAACATGCGTTTCAGCGCACTCGTGGTTGTAGGTGACGAAAACGGTCATGTAGGTTGCGGAACTGGTAAGGCAGCAGAAATTCCGGAAGCTATTCGTAAGGCGATTGAAGACGCAAAGAAGAATATTGTTTCTGTTGCAATGAGCGGCACAACTATCACACATGAAATCATTGGTGAATATGGTGCAGGTCGCGTATTATTAAAACCGGCAGCACCCGGTACCGGCGTTATTGCAGGCGGTCCTGCACGCGCGGTAATCGAACTTGCCGGAATTAAAGATATCAGAACCAAGTCCCTTCGTTCTAACAACCCTAAAAACATGGTTGGTGCAACAATTCAGGGTCTTGCAAATCTTAAGGTTGCAGCTGAAGTTGCAGAATTAAGAGGTAAAACTGTAGAAGAAATTTTAGGCTAATTACAGTAAGGAGGAAGTAAGATGGCACAGTTAAAGATTACACTTACAAAAAGCCTTATCGGTCGCAAAAAAGACCAGATCGCAACTGTGAAAGCATTGGGTCTGACAAAAATCAGAAGCAGTGTAACACAGGAGGCTACTCCTCAGATTTTAGGCATGGTGAATAAAGTAGCTCACCTTGTATCAGTAGAGGAAACAAAATAAAGGGAGGTGTAACATTATGAAATTAAGCGAAATGTCCCCGGTTCCCGGTTCCGTAAAAGAAAACTATCGTAAAGGTAGAGGTCATGCTTCCGGTAATGGTAAGCAGGCAGGTCGTGGTCATAAAGGTCAGAATTCCCGTTCAGGCGGTGGCGTACGCCCCGGATTTGAAGGCGGTCAGATGCCTTTATACAGAAGACTTCCTAAGCGTGGTTTTACAAATATTTTCGCAAAAGAATATGTAGAAGTAAATGTTTCTGCATTTGAAGTATTCGAAAACAACACAGAAGTTGATGCAAAACTCTTAAAGGAAAAAGGTATCATTAAGAAAACTTGTGACGGCATTGTAGTTCTCGGCAACGGCGAAATTTCTAAGAAAGTTATTGTAAAGGCTGCAAAATTCACTGCATCAGCAAAAGCTAAAATTGAAACAGCCGGCGGAAAGGCTGAGGTGGTTAACTACTGTTTAAGACATTGGCAAATGCATGGAAAGTTGCAGATATTCGTAAAAGAATTCTTTACACACTTTTATTGCTTGTTGTTTTCCGCCTTGGATCAGTTATTCCAGTTCCAGGTTTGGCACGCGATGCGTTAAAAACATTAGCTGAAAATCCTAACTCATTATTTGGATTTTTTGATACCATCAGTGGTGGTGCATTCTCAAACGCAACAATTTTTGCAATGAGTATTACCCCATACATCAACTCATCAATTATCTTGCAGCTTTTAACAGTTGCAGTTCCTGCTTTAGAGCGTTTAGCTAAAGAAGGCGAAGAAGGAAGAAAGAAAATTGCTCAGTATACCCGTTATGGTACTGTGGTTCTTGCATTTATCCAGGCATCTGGTCTTTATGCAGCATTACAGGGTTCCGTACAAAATCCTGGGATCTTATCCTTCATCACTATAACAGCTACATTCACAGCAGGTACAGCATTCTTGATGTGGTTAGGTGAACAGATTACCGAAAAAGGAATTGGAAATGGTATTTCCCTTCTCATCTTTACCGGTATCGTGTCAGGTGGAAGCAATGCAATTAACTGGCTCTACAGCTTTATGAAAGGCTTAAACTTCAGTTTCTGGAGTGTTGTAGGTGCAGTTGCGTTAGTTGCTTTGGCAGTTTTGATTATCGCATTTGTTGTAATTATCAACGAAGGCGAACGCAGAATTCCTGTTCAGTATGCAAAACGAGTTCAGGGTAGAAAAATGTATGGTGGTCAGAGTACACACATTCCGTTAAAGGTTTGTTTGGCAGGCGTTATGCCAATCATCTTTGCGATGTCAATTTTATCTTTCCCACCAACAATTGCAACCTTGTTCTCAGTTAATCCGCAGCCCGGAACATTCTGGTATGGATTTATGCAATTATTCCAGCAAGATAGTTGGTTCTACGGAATTATCTACTTCTTGTTGATTATCTTCTTCACTTATTTCTATACTTCCATTCAGTTTAATCCAGTGGAAATGGCAAATAACATGAAGAATAATGGTGGATTTATTCCTGGAATTCGTCCGGGAAGACCAACATCTGATTACATTTCAAAGATTTTAAGCAAAGTTACCTTGATTGGTGCGTTTGCACTTGGTATTATTGCATTATTGCCTATCGTTTTAGGTGCAGTTTTAAATGCAAATATCGGTATCGGTGGTACATCAATCCTCATTTTGGTAAGCGTTGCATTAGAAACTGTTAAACAGTTAGAATCTCAGATGTTAATGCGTCATTACAAAGGCTTTTTACAATAAAATTTCAAAATAGCGAGGAAACCGATTATGAAACTCATTTTGTTAGGTGCGCCGGGTGCCGGAAAAGGTACGCAGGCTGAAAGAATTGCTAAAAAACTTAATATTCCCACAATTTCAACAGGGTTTATTATAAGACAGGCAATTTCAGCACAGACAGACTTAGGTAAAATCGCAAAAGATTTCATTGATAAAGGTCAACTGGTTCCCGACGAAGTAGTTATAAAAATCTTATTCGAAAGAATAAAAGAAGACGATTGTAAGAACGGATTTATCTTAGATGGTTTTCCAAGAACTATCCCACAAGCTGAAGCTTTGGTGGAAGCAGATATCCGTATTGATAAAGTCTTGAGCATTGAACTTGAAGACGAGGTTATTTTAGACCGCTTGTCAGGCAGAAGAGAATGCTCAAAGTGCGGTAAAACATTCCATGTATTGTTTCAGAAACCGCAAAAAGAAGGGATATGCGATGTATGCGGCGGCGAATTGATTTGCCGTAAAGACGATAATCCCGAAACAATTAAAAGCAGACTTTCGGTATATCATAAACAAACAGAACCTCTAATTGCTTTTTACAAAAACATGGGTATTTTAGCCCCTGTTGAGTCAAAAAAAGATGTTGAGGCTACTACAAAAGAAGTTTTCAAAGCTTTGGGAGTTTAAGTTATGATAATAGTTAAATCTAAAACTGAGATTGAACTTATGGAAACTGCAGGTAAGATTACAGGCGAGGTTTTACAGCTTTTGGAAGAAAGTGTAAAACCTGGCATTACCACTTTTGAACTTGATAAAATTGCTGAAAATTTTATTCGTAGACAAGGTGCAGTGCCAAGCTTTAAAAATTATGCCGGTTTCCCCGGAAGCATTTGCGCATCGGTAAATCATCAGGTAATCCACGGGATTCCCTCTAAAAAGGTAGTCTTAAAGGAAGGCGACATTATCAGTATTGATGTTGGCGCTAAATACAAAGGCTATAACGGAGATGCTGCAAGGACATTTGCAGTAGGGAACATTTCTCCCGAGGCTAAACGCCTGATTGAAGTTACAAGACAGTCCTTCTTTGAAGGATTGGAATTCTGCTATGAGAACGCCCGAATAACTGATATTTCACACGCCGTACAGGTCTGTGCAGAAAATGCCGGATATGGAGTTGTGCGTGATTATGTGGGACACGGCGTTGGAGCAGAACTACACGAAAGTCCCGAAATCCCAAACTTCGGCAATCCCGGCCGTGGTGCAAGATTGGTTGCAGGAATGACGCTGGCAATTGAACCTATGATAAATATGGGGGATTACAGAGTAAAAGTTTTGCCTGACGGCTGGACTGTTGAAACTCTGGACGGCTGCTTGTCAGCTCATTACGAAAACACAGTTTTAATCACAAAAGGAGAGCCAAAGCTACTCACACTAATTTAAAAATCTTAGAGGTGATTTTGTTTGGACATTTACCCCGGAAAGGTCGTATTATCGACCGCAGGCAGGGATAAAGACAGATACTTTGTTGTTCTTTCTGTAGAAGATAACTTCTGTTATATTTCTGACGGAAAGATACGAAAAGTGGATATGCCAAAAAAGAAGAAAATAAAACATCTCCGAGTTACTGAATTTTTTCTGGAAAATATAGCTAATAAGCTAACCGAAGAACAAACAGTTACAAACTCTATGATAAGACGAGCAATTGCAGAAATAGAGTAATGAGGTGAAAAGGAGGTATATTCATGGCAAAAGATGATGTTTTAGAGTTAGACGGAAAAGTTGTGGAAGCAATGCCTAACGCAACATTTAAGGTTGAACTAGAAAACGGTCATGTAGTTGT
>JAFWXG010000226.1 GCA_017523005.1 Clostridia bacterium | reverse complement strand
CCTGAAGAGTTAGAAGATTATATAAGCGGAATTGAAGGCGTAAAAGAAGTGCTTGTTTATTCTAAAAAAGATGAAAAGGGAATAGAAAGCGGTCTTACAGCTATTGTTTATCCTGATGAAGAGGCAAAGTTAACCGAAGATGAAATAAAGCATCATATAACCGCTGTTTTGAGTCATTTGCCTGTTTATAAGCAAATCCAGAATGTTGTTTTAAGAAACGAACCGTTTGAGAAGACAACAACAAATAAAATTAAAAGACAAAACTATATAAATTAAAAAAACCGCGAAAGCGGTTTTTTTATTCGTCGGATAATTTTGTTATATGTTCTGTCAGCAGTTTAAAAATATTGGCAGAAGATGCAACCTGAAGAAGTAAATCATTTAATCTTTCTTGTTTGTGTCCCTCGTTTTTTATAAGCGGTTCAGCAACTGCATTTAAGTTTTCTGTTACATATAAAAAAGCTTTTTTCTGGTTATTTACAAAAGATGTGTATACACTTTTAATTTCGTCTTCGCTGAGATTTGACGGAATTATTTTTTGGATAGTTGCCATATCAAGCGTCTGCTTTAAGGTGCAAATCATAAGTAAATATGACAAATGAACTTTAGTATATTTCTTTTTAAAAGGTGCAGGAATTATTTTTAGCTTAACATAGTTGTTTATCATAGAAGAAGTGATTGCTTTGCCTTCTCCTACAGTTTTATAATAAATGCTTAAATATTTACCCATAATAGCTAAAACCTGGTCCATATAAAGCGGTAAATCAGGAAGCTCGTTCCACTCGGGCAGGGAATAGCTTACAAAATTACTTTGAAGTTCACTAAAGGTTTTTTCTAATTTTTCTTTTTGTAAATACATAACAAATTTCCTTTATAAATTATTTAATTAAATTATACATTATTTGGTATGAAAAGTCAATCCTGACACAAATTTTTGGCAAAAAAATATTGACAAAAATTAAGGTGTGTGATATCATATATACAAATGTTTAGAAAGGATTGATAATCTGTGGGCACACTTATAAATGTCGTTTCAGTTATTCATGTTATCATTTCCGTTTTCTTGATTGTTGTTGTTTTGATGCAATCCGGTAAAACGGCAGGATTGTCAGGCAGTATCGCAGGCGGTGCTGAGTCTTTCTTCGGAAAGAATAAGGGCAGAACTATTGATGGTATTTTAAGCAAATGGACATCTGTTGTTGCTGTTTTGTTTGTTGTGACATCAGTTGCACTATCACTGCTTAAATAATAATCAAAAAAACAAACGGGCAATGTCTAAAAAGGCTTTGCCTATTTTTGTATCAAAATAAAGAGGAGGGGAGTACATGGGTGCAAAAAAACTTGTGAGAAAACCAAGAAATAAAGATTACAAAAAAATAATTGACATAACCCAAAGCATCATGTATTCTCCTAAAAAAGAAAATTGGTTTTGTTCATATTTAAACTTAAGTCAAGAGCGTGTAATGGAGGCAACCCAGTATCTTTGTTATATAGGATATTTAGAGAAATTGCCTGATGAAACTTATGCAGTTGCAAGAGATTTCAGGTTGAAAATCAGGGGAATATACCATAGCGACGGCGAAAATGGTCATGTCCATGCAGAT
>JAFWXG010000225.1 GCA_017523005.1 Clostridia bacterium | reverse complement strand
TTTAATGTGCAGGAATTAAACGACGGAAGCGGCTGTTATTACGGTATCAATCAGGTATCGAAGAATATCAATATCGGAAACCGAAAGAAGCTGATTAACGGTAACGGGTTTGTGTTTGGTGTTCCGGGTAGTGGTAAGTCTCATTTCTGTAAAATGGAATTAGGTCAGGTCTTTCTCGGCGGGGACGATGAGATTATCATTATCGATCCGATGAACGAGTATTTTGACATTGCACACACCTATGGGGGAACGGTAGTAAATATGTCTACTTATACGGACAACTATGTGAACCCTCTTGATATGGATGTATGGAGTCTTGACTTAAACGACAGTAAAGGCATGATTCGTGAAAAGGGTGAGTTTATGCTCGGTCTTTGTGAGCAATGTATGGGTGAGAGCCTTAACTCCCGTCAGAAGTCAATCATTGACAGATGCGTGAGAAAGCTCTATATCGAGATTGCAAGAAGCAGGGAGAAATATGTACCTGTTATGTCAGACTTCTATGACATTTTGATGAACCAGCCGGAGGAGGAAGCAAAGGATATTGCACTTTCCTTAGAGCTTTTTGTAAACGGTTCCTTAAATATCTTCAATCATCAGACCAATGTGGATGTGGATAACCGTTTTACAGTCTATGGTATCCGCGACTTGGGTACAGAGCTTAGCCCTATCACAATGCTTGTAATGATGGAGAGTATTCAGAACCGTATCATTGAGAATGGTAAGAGAGGTATTGCAACATGGCTCTATATTGACGAGTTCCATGTACTTCTTAATTCCGAATACTCTGCGAAGTATTTGCAGCAGCTCTGGAAAAAAGTGTATCGTTAAAAAGATAATAGGAGACGAGGAGAGAATTACTTGTCGTCCTGCAGACAAAATCGAACCTGAACTTGACAAGCTTCGCGAAGCAATCAAGGAATATATTGTTCAGGACGAAGATGTTTTGACCTATGCGTTGTTTGAACAGGTTGCACTTAAATTCTTTGAAAATCGAAAAGCAAAAATGTTAAAGACAGACCCGAATTTAAAAAATCAAGAGCTTAAAACTCATCCCGTGTTGTAAGGTTTAACGGACAGGCACAAAAATTTGTGCCTGTCCTCAAAGCAGATAAGAGAGGTTTATGTTGAATAAGAATATATTAGCAGAAATAGAAGCAGGATATAAAAATTACAGTAAAGGTCACAAAAAAATTGCGTCTTTTATTGTAAATCAATATGATAAAGCGGCGTTTATGACCGCATCAAAACTTGGGCAAGAGGTAGGAGTAAGTGAGTCTACTGTTGTCAGATTTGCCAATGCTTTAGGGTATGAGGGATATCCCGAATTGCAGGAAGCGTTAGGCGAAATTATTAAAAATAAATTAACAAGCCTTCAGAGAATGGAAATTGCCTATGACAAAATGGCAAACGAAGACATTCTCTCAAAGGTAATGAATTCGGACATAAGTAAAATGCGTTCAACCCTTGAAAACATCGACAAAAAAGTCTTTGATGATGCAGTAGAGAAAATTTTGAATGCAAAGAAAATTTATATATTAGGTGTAAGAAGCGCATCGGCAGTATCAAGCTTTTTGGGCTTTTATTTTAACCTATTGTTTACCGATGTAAGACTGGTACATACCACAAGTGTAAGCGAAATGTTTGAGCAGATATTAAGAGTAGATGAAAATGATGTAGTAATCGGTGTAAGCTTTCCCAGATACTCAAGGCGTACAATTAAGGCTTTGGAGTATGCTAAATTAAAGGGTGCTACAGTCATCAGCATCACAGATACAGAAGTTTCTCCGCTTGTTCCGTGTTCAGATATTTCATTGTTCGCAAAAACAGATATGGTGTCTTTTGTAGACTCACTTGTTGCACCATTAAGTGTAGTAAATGCGCTGATAGTTGCAATAGGTATGCGTAAAAAACAAGAAATCACACAGACACTTAACGACCTTGAAAATATTTGGGCGGAGTATAATGTGTATAATCAGGAGTCAGAATGAAATCATTTGATATCGTTGTAATAGGTGGAGGCCCGGCAGGAATGTTTGCAGCAGCAACAGCTTCTAATAAAGGGAAATCCGTTTTGTTACTTGATAAAAACAACATATTGGGAAGAAAACTTCGTATCACAGGAAAAGGCAGATGTAACATAACAAACGCTGCCGATGTTTCTGAATTTTTTGATAACATTCCCACAAACCCTAAATTTTTGTATAGTGCACTTTATGGATTTACAGGGCAGGATATGATATCTTTTCTTGAAAGACAGGGAGTGCCTTGCAAAACAGAAAGAGGCGGGAGGGTTTTTCCAGTTTCTGATAAGGCACATGATGTGGCAAACGCGCTTTCTGACTTTGTAAAGAAATCAGGGGTTACTGTTTGTCAGGCAAAGGCAAAAGATGTAGCTTATAAAGACGGAAAAATTTGCGGTGTTATCACTGATAAAGGGAAAATAGACTGTAACGCAGTAATTATTGCAACTGGCGGAATGTCATATCCGTTGACAGGCTCTACAGGAGACGGATATAGATTTGCTGAAAAGGCGGGACATACCATTATTTCGCCCAGGGGCGCATTAGTACCTATGGAATCTGATGATATAGTTTGTGCCGAACTAAAAGGTTTAACACTAAAAAATATTTCGGTTACAATGACTGATTTAAATGGTAAAGAATTAGAAAACGAATTTGGCGAATTGTTGTTTGCGCATTTTGGATTAACGGGACCTGTAATATTAAGCTTAAGCTCGTGGGTACCGAAAAACCAAGATTTCATAATATTTATAGACTTAAAACCTGCACTGTCTGATGAACAATTAGACGCAAGAATATTGCGTGACTTTGCTAAATTTTCAAACAAACAGCTATGTAACGCCTTGGTTGAACTTTTGCCAAAGAGTATGATAGAACCTGTATTAAAAAAGGCTGAATTGGATAGTAGGAAAGTAGTAAATACAATAACAAAAAAAGAGCGACAAGCACTACTTTATACACTTAAAAACTTCAATATAAAATGCAAGGGGCTAAGGCCCATAGAAGAAGCAATAGTAACGGGCGGAGGAGTTTGTGTAAAGGAAGTTAATCCATCTACGATGGAATCGAAAAGGATAAAAAATTTGTATTTTGCAGGAGAAGTTCTTGATGTAGACGCCTACACAGGTGGATTTAACCTGCAGATTGCATATTCAACCGGAATTTTAGCGGGAGAAAATGCTGCAAATTAAGAAAAAGGAGATTTTAGTTATGCAAATTGCAATCGATGGTCCTTCAGGGGCAGGTAAAAGTACTATTGCCAAGGCTCTGGCAAAAGAGCTTAATTTTATTTATATTGATACAGGTGCGATGTATCGTACGGTAGGCTTGTTTGCACTTAACAAAAACATTGACATTCCAAATGAACCAGAAAGGGTTGAAGAATGTCTTGACGAGATAAATCTTTTGGTTAAATACGGCGAAGACGGAACTCAGCACATGATTTTAAACGGGGAAGATGTGACAGGTAAAATTCGCACACCTGAAGTTTCAATAGCTGCATCAAATGTCGCGGTTTTGCCTGCAGTTCGTTTGAAGTTAGTTGATTTACAACGCCTTCAAGCTGCAAAAAGCGATGTCATTATGGATGGCAGAGATGTTGGCACTTATGTTCTTCCCGATGCAGAAATCAAAATATTCTTAACAGCAACAGTTGAAGACAGAGCAATGAGAAGATATATTGAACTTAAAGAAAAAAATGTCGCAACCAGCTATGAAGAGGTTTTGGAAGACATGAAATTTCGTGATAAAAACGACAGTTCCCGTGCGTTTGCACCATTAAAAGCTGCAGATGATGCAGTAGTTGTAGACACTACAGGAAACACATTAGAACAATCGGTTGAAGAACTTAGAAATCTTGTGTTAAGCAAAATGAAGGGAGAGGCATAAATGACATTTGTAAAGTTTGCTAAAATAATAATCAGCCCAATATATAAACTGTTTTTTCCTGTACATATCGAAGGATTAGAAAATTTTGATATGGAAAATCCGTTTGTTTTGTGCGCAAACCACCAGAGTAACTGGGATGTTGTTGCTTTATATGTTGCATCTCCAAGAGATGATCTGAAATTTATGGCAAAAGAAGAGCTTTTCCGTTTTAAGCCTCTTGGCTGGCTTGTTTCAAAACTTGGTGCATTCCCTGTTAAAAGAGGACAAAATGATTTAGGTGCAATAAAAACTGCACTTAGAGTATTGAAAGATGGGGAAGTGCTTGGTATATTTCCTCAAGGCAAAAGAAGCGAAACTATTGAAGAAGACAGCGCAAAAGCAGGAGCGGTTTTGATAGCATCAAAATCAAAGGTAAATATACTGCCTGCTGCTATTGATACAGAGTATAAGCTGTTTAAACCCGTAAAAATTCGTTTTGGAAAGCCTTTTGTTGTATGTGCTGAAGACAGACGCCTTACAATGGACGAAATTCAGGAAAAGGCAAACGAATTGATGAAAGAAATTATTGCGCTTAAGAAAGGTGAGCAAGAATGATAAAACTTGCAAAGACGGCAGGCTTTTGCTATGGGGTTGACCGCGCAGTTAAGTTAGCAGAAACAGAAGCTGAAAAAAGCGGAGAACTGTATACTTTAGGTCCTATCATCCATAATCCTCATGTTGTAAGTGATTTAGAAAGTAAGGGTGCTTTAGTTGCAAATAATGTATCCGAAATCCCTGAAAATTCACGAGTAGTTATTCGTTCCCATGGACTGCCGAAATCTGATTTTGATTTATTAAATCAAAAGAATTGTAAGATTATAGATGCAACCTGTCCGTTTGTGAAAAAAATTCATAATGTGGTGCAAGAATATTACGAAAAAGGGTACACTATTTTAGTGATAGGAGATGAATCACACCCAGAAGTAAAAGGAATTTTGGGTTGGTGCGGAGAAGCACTTGTAATTGCAGACGAAGATGCTGTAGATTTACTTAAATTAGGGGACAAACCCTTGTGTGTTGTATCGCAGACAACATTTGAGAGAAAAAAATGGGAAAAAATTAAAAATAAAATATTGAAATTAGGAATAACTTGTGATATAATAGATACGATTTGCAACGCTACCGCAAAAAGACAAGCTGAAATTGAGGAAATTGCGAGAAAAAGCGATGCAGTAATTGTAATAGGCGGAAGGGAAAGTTCAAATACCAAACGCTTAGCTCATGTTGCCAAAAAGCATTGTGAGAAAGTTTTTTTAATCGAATGTGCTGAAGAGATAAAAAATGAAGATTTTTCAGTATATTCTTCGATTGGTGTTACCGCAGGCGCATCTACACCTGCGTGCATAATAAAGGAGGTCATTCACATGGTAGAAGAAAAAACAACAATAAATTTTGAGGAGGAACTTGAGAACTCGAAGCTTGCAAATATCGGCGATACCGTTAAAGGCACAGTCATTAAAATATCCCCGACAGAAGTAACCGTTGCAATCCCTTATGAGAAGATGGACGGCATTATTCCAGCCAGCGAAGTTACTGCAGACCCAACTGCTGATATCAGCACAATTTTGTCTGTTGGTCAGGAAATCGAAGCATTCGTATATCGTAAGAACGATATTGAAGGTTATATCGGACTCTCTATGAGAAAATTAGAGTCTTTGGCAGGTCAGAAACAGCTTGAAGAAGCTTACGAAAACGGCACACCTATTACAGCTAAAATTGTTGAAGTTGTAAAGGGCGGTGTAGTTGCTTATGCATTTGGCTCAAAAGTATTTATCCCTGCATCACAGGCAAGCGAACGCTATACAGATGATTTAAATTCTTTGCTCGGTACAGATGCAACATTTAAAATCATTAACTATGACAGAAGAAGACGCAAGATTGTAGGTTCTGTAAAAACTTTAGCTGTTGCAGCAAGAAGAGAAAAAGCAGAAGCTTTCTGGGCAACTGCAGAAGTTGGACAGAAAATCAAAGGCGTTGTAAAATCTGTTACAAACTTTGGTGCATTCGTAGATATCGGCGGTGTTGACGGTTTGGTTCATGTAACTGAACTTTCATGGCTCCACATCAAAAACCCTGCTGAAATCGTAAAACCTGGCGACATTATGGAAGTTGTAATCTTAGCTTTAGATAAAGAAAACAACAAGATTTCCTTAGGTCATAAATCATTAGAAGAAAATCCATGGACAAAAGTACAGGAAATGATTAAGCTCGACGATGTAATCAAATGCAAAATCGTTCGTATCGTTCCATTTGGTGCATTTGCTGAAATTATTCCTGGTGTTGACGGTTTAATCCATATTTCACAGATTGCTAACCGTCACATTGCTAAACCTGAAGATGTATTATCAGTTGGTCAGGAAGTTGAAGCAAAAGTTGTTGAAGCAAACTGGGACGCACAGAAAATCGGCTTAAGCATTCGTGCTTTGGAAGAACCGGTTGTTCAGGAAAATGTAGCTGAAGAAGTTGCTGTAGAAGAAGCAACTGAAGAAGTAGCAACAGAAGAATAATTATATTTCCTACATAACGGGGTGGGTGTATACCCACTCCTTTTGTAGTAATATACACCGAATTTGAAAATTCCATCCTTGTAAGGATGATAATATATGTATTTTAAAATGAAAGGCTGTGTTCTTATCATGAGTATAATAAGAAATTCTGCTTTAGCAAAGGAAGGTATGCTTAAAATTGACTGGGTTAAGAAAAACATGCCCCTACTTAATGCTATTGAACAGGACTTTATAAAAAATAAATATTTTGACGGTTTAAAAATTACTATGTGCATCCATGTTGAAGCGAAAACAGCATATTTGGCACAGGTGTTAAAGGCTGGCGGAGCAAAGGTTGCTCTTACAGGCTGTAATCCGTTATCAACTCAGGATGATGTTGCGGCAGCCCTTGCTGAAACAGGGATTGATGTATACACATGGCATGGTGCAACTAATGACGAATATGTATCTCACTTGAAAAAAGCTTTGGAATTTTCGCCTGACTTATTTATTGATGATGGCGGAGATATTACCCAGCTTTTACATGATGAATATAAGAATATGAATGTTTTTGGCGGAAGTGAAGAAACAACAACAGGTGTACATCGTCTTCGTGCAAGAGAAAAAGCGGGAGCACTTCGTTTTCCTGTTGTGTCGGCAAACGATGCGAACTGCAAATATTTATTTGATAACCGCTATGGAACAGGTCAGTCTGTGTGGAATGCAATTAACAAAACAACAAATCTTATTGTTGCAGGTAAAAATGTTGTTATTGCAGGTTATGGCTGGTGTGGTAAGGGTTGTGCTATGCGTGCAAAAGGACTTGGCGCAAAAGTTATAATTTGTGAAGTTAACCCTATTCGTGCTATGGAAGCTGTTATGGATGGTTTTTCTGTAATGACCATGGACGATGCGGCAAAAATCGGAGACATCTTTATCACTGTAACAGGCTGTGAACATGTAATTGTAAAACGCCATTTTGAAGTTATGAAAGACGGTGCTGTGCTTTGTAATGCGGGACATTTTGATGTTGAAGTTTCAATTCCTGAACTTAAAAGCATAGCGACAGAAATTAAAGAAGTCCGCAATAATATAATGGGCTACCGCCTAAAAGACGGCAGATGGATAAACATTTTGGCAGAGGGAAGACTTGTAAACCTTGCAGCAGGGGATGGACACCCTGCAGAAATCATGGATATGAGCTTTGCAATCCAGTCCCTTTCCATGAAATATGTTCTTGAGAATTATAAAAATATGGAGAACAAGGTATATAATGTTCCTGCAGAAGTTGACGACTATGTAGCTCGTT
>JAFWXG010000018.1 GCA_017523005.1 Clostridia bacterium | reverse complement strand
GGCTTTCATCTTTATCAAACGAAATTGAAATGCTTTGAATTTCGTCTTCTTTAAATTTCGGGATGTCGCTGAAATTAAAGTAGAAATCCCTGTGCCCGTTTCCTGCACCGCCAATTACCTGAATTTCCTTTGGCGAATAGCCGTTAATCGAAATTTTTACATGTGAATTTATATAATCGTATTTTTCTTTTGGGGAGATAGGGGTATCTAATCCATATCCGCTACTTACACATTCTCTCAATTTGCTCTGCAATTCATCAGAGAAGAAAAGTCCCTGATTTTGATAAAATTGCATGGATAACAGGTATGAAATACCGTCATGTGTGAGTTTTAAATCAAAATAATCAGTATCGCCTGTTCCTAAAGCTTGTTCGGGGGTATATTCTAACGAGAAGTTTCCAACTCCTTGTTGTGTTTGAGTTTTTCCCTGCAATAACTGAATTGTATAAGTATAGCCGGCGCGTTCAGCACTTTGGATTTTTAAGGTTCTGTCATTGTTGTTCCAGTCAACTACATATCCAAAAGCCCTCATACCCTCGGCAGAGATATATGTTCTTCCGCCAATATTATATGCCTTTATTTCTTTTCCGTCTAAAATTGTTTTTATATCTGTTTCATAGTATTTTCCCGCAATAGCACCCACAGGCAGAGTAAATGGCTCAACCTCAGGCGGTGCACCGTTTACAGCGTTTGCAACCTTTGAAATTTCTAATATGCGGTCATTTCCGTTCCACCATACCCAAAAGCTGTGATAATACATATCCTCAGCAGATATCAAGGTTTCTCCGCCTATGTTTATTGCGTGAATTTGTTCTCCGTTTAAGTAAGTTTTTATGTCTGTGCTGTAATAAAAGCCGGCAACATCTCCGGGTTTTGCTTGTGCTGAAATGCAAATCATAAGTAAGAATGTGATTAAAAAAATGAACTTTTTCATAAAGCATCCCTCCTTTGATATCAATTATAACAAAATTTATTGTAAATTGCAACAAAAAAAGCAGAACACCACAGTGTTCTGCTTTTTATTATATGGAATTAAATAATTCTTCAAATTCCTCGCCGTTAATCTTCTCTCTTTCTAAAAGTGCTTCAGCAACCACATGAAGCTTTGCAATATTTTGAGTAAGCAAATCTTCGCAACGGTCATAAGCTGTGTCAATCATAGAGCGAACTTCGTTATCAATCTGTGCTGCAATTTCTTCCGAGTAACTTCTAACTTTTCCAAAGCTGTCGCCCACAAACACCTGCTCGGATTCAGAATCATAAAATACAGCGCCTAAATTCTCACTCATACCAAATCTTGTAACCATAGCCCTTGCAATCTGTGTTGCACGCTGGATATCGTTTGATGCACCTGTGCTAATGTCCTGTAAAATAAGTTTTTCAGCAACACGGCCAGCGAGTAAGCTTACAAGCTCGTTAGCCATTTCTGACTTAGAACGATATGATTTGTCTTCGGTTGGGCGGTACATTGTAAATCCGCCTGCAGGACCGCGGGGGATAATTGTTACCTGATGCACAACTTCAGTTCCAGGCAGAAGTCTTGTTATAACTGCATGGCCTGCTTCGTGATAAGCAGTAAGTTTTCTTTCGTGTTCGGTATATTTTCTGGACTTTTTCTCTCTGCCCATTTCAACCTTTATAACTGCCTCATCAAGGTCAGCAGCAGAGATGCTCTCTTCGCCGTTTTTAACTGCCAAGAGTGCTGCCTCGTTCATTACATTTTCAAGCTGAGCACCTGTAAAGCCAACAGTAGTTTTTGCAATAACAGATAAATCAACATCTTCATTTAAAGGCTTTTTACGGCTATGAACCTTTAAAATTGCCTCTCTGCCCTTTGCGTCTGGATAGCCTACATAAACCTGACGGTCAAATCTTCCAGGACGAAGGAGTGCGGGGTCTAAAATATCCTGACGGTTGGTTGCCGCAATTACAATAATTCCTGAATATGCACCAAAGCCGTCCATTTCAACAAGAAGTTGGTTTAAGGTTTGTTCGCGTTCGTCATGACCGCCGCCTAAACCTGAACCACGCTTTCTGCCGACTGCGTCAATTTCGTCAATAAACACAATACAAGGGGAGTTCTTCTTTGCCTGTTCAAAAAGGTCACGGACACGGGAAGCACCCACGCCGACAAACATTTCAACAAAGTCAGAACCGCTTATTGAGAAAAACGGAACGCCTGCTTCTCCCGAAACCGCTTTTGCAAGCAGGGTTTTACCTGTACCGGGAGGGCCTACAAGCAATACGCCTTTAGGAATTCTTGCTCCCATTTTCTGATATTTCTGAGGGTCTTTAAGGAAGTCGACTACTTCCTCTAATTCTTCTTTTTCTTCGTCTTCGCCTGCGACATCGTCAAAACGGACTTCTCCGCCTGTCTGATTCATTTTTGCACGGCTCTTACCAAAGCTCATGGCACCTCTTCCGCCACCGCTACCTTTGTCGTTCATAAAAAATACCCAGAACGCAACAAAAAGAAGCACTAAAATAAATCCCGGAAGCATAGAAAGCCACCATGGAACAGTTGGTGTCGGCTGTGAGTCGTAAACTAAAGTACCTGCATCAATCTGATGTTTTAGTGAATCCCATAAATCACTATGGAATATAGCTTTTGACGGGATTGTAACCTCATATTGAGTTTTGTCAAGCAGGGTAACAGTTGCCATATCGTCTATTACAATCAGCTTGCTTACAACTCCTGATTGTACATCCTGCACTAAATCTGAATAATATTTCTGCTCAGATGCGGGCGCAGAATAAAGAAATGATACAAGCAATAAAATTACCAAAAATAATATGGCATAAAAGCTGATGCTTTTTAGGTTTTTTTTCAAAGCATTTTTCCTCCGATATCATTTTTTATTTTCTAAACATACTATCATAAATTGAATTTAAAATCAAGCAAATCGCGGAAAATTTCACTTATTTTTCATATATTTCCCGTTTCAAAATGCCTATGTAAGGAAGGTTGCGATATTTTTCCGCATAGTCAAGACCGTATCCCACTACAAACTCATCAGGGATATCAAATCCTGAATAGCGGGTAGCAACTTCTGCTTCACGGCGGTCGGGTTTGTTTAACAGAGTGCAGATTTCAATGCTCTCAGGGTTTCTGTCGCCGAGCATCTTTGTTAAGTTAAACAAAGTATTTCCGCTGTCTAAAATGTCCTCAATAATCAGCACATTTTTACCCTCAATAGAGCAACTTAAATCTTTTATTATTTTTACCTGACCTGATGTTGTTCCGCTGCCGTAGCTTGAAACCGAAATAAAATCAATGGTAACAGGTATTGAAATTTCTCTTAATAAATCTGCGGCAAAGATAACGCTTCCTTTTAATATTACAACTACAAATAAATCCTTGCCTTTGTAGTCCTCACTGATTTTTGCGCCTAACTCCTTTACCTTTTCATTTATTTGTTCTTTTGATAAAAGTATTTCCTTAATATCACAATTCATAAGTATTTTCCTCCCAAATTTTCAAGAAAGTTTTTGTATGCTGGTCACAGACAAAGCCGTTTCCGCGTTTTTTATTAAAAATCCATAAAATTTCTTCATCGGTTGCAAGTAACGGGTAGCAATTTCTTTCAGATTTTGGGATTTTTAAATCAATCATAACTTTGTTTAACTGTTTTCCGCCATCAGCACCAAATGATACGAAATAATCATCAGGGTTTGGAGAGCGTACGAAAAGGGGTGTATCTTTAATTTTATCGTAGTCAAAATAAATGCCGTCTTTTGGCTTTATTTCTGTAATTTCTGCACATAACATCTTATCTAAAGCGGGCAGATGAGTTTTGCCGTTTTTGTTAATTTCATAACAGTATTTAGGGTTGTCTGTATCTTTTATAAACAAAATATTTCCATATTCAGCCTTAACCTTAACACCAAAACACAAATCCATAATTTTGCCATGCTCTTTTAGGTTGTTTAAAATAAATTTGATGTGTTTAAATTCAAAATCCTTTGATGTGCCTGCACATTTTGTATAAAGCAACATCAAAGCTCTCGAACTTAATGGAAAAGGTGCTTTTTCAAGGTCTTTTACAGAAATTTTATTGTCTTTTATAAGTTTTTCTGCCTCGCAGGTAAGGTAGTCGTCATCGGCTTTTAAAAGTGATGCAGTTTTGCATATATTGTCAACTGCGCGCTTGTTTTCCTTTACTAAAAGGGGTAAAACATTTAAGCGGATACGGTTTCTTTCATAATCGCAGGAAAAATTT
>JAFWXG010000224.1 GCA_017523005.1 Clostridia bacterium | reverse complement strand
CCTCCTTGCAATATTTAACAAGTGCTTCCAAAGATGCGTTTACATCGGATACAAGCCCTGTTACTATCAAAGTTCCGCTGAATCTGTCTACAAATCCAAGCTCAACTCCTGAAGATTTGATTGCAATATCCCCCGCTATAATAGCAGTTTCAGAAGGCGACATTGCAACAATTCCTATTGCTGATTTTCTGTAATCAACAGCGGGGTCAAGTCCTAATTTTTTGTATAAGATATCATCAGGATTTGCAATAATATGCGCAAGTGTTATCTGTTTTCCGGGAACTAATTCCTGGACAATTCGTAATTTTTCCTGAAGATTTAATTCATCAAGCATTCTCTTAACCTCCTATCTTACAGTATAATCCTAATTGTTCTGCGACAGCTTTCAGTCTGTTCATTTTTTCATCTGTTGGAGTTTCTAAATCCCCCATCAAATATTTTCTGCCTAATCCGTCATACTTGTCTTTACCAAATTTATGATATGGCAACAAGTTGATTTCCTCAACGCCTCTTAATGATTTTGCAAATTTTGCAATTTCTCTGATTTCTTCTTCTGTATCATTAAATGTAGGAATTACAGGAACACGGATAATAAGTTTTTTTGCCTTTTCTGCAATTTTTACGGCGTTTTCAAGTATCAGTTCATTTGGCTGAGTTGTAAATGCTTTATGCTTTTCACTGTTTGTGTGCTTAATATCCATAAGTACAGTATCGATATAAGGCAAAAGCTTTTCAATCTTTTCAAAAGGAGCAAAGCCTGTTGTTTCTACCGCTGTATTTATAGAAGCTTCTTTTGCTGAGCGAAGTAAAGCATACACAAAATCGCTCTGGCAGAGCATTTCTCCGCCTGACAATGTCATTCCGCCACCTGAACGCTTGTAATACGGCATATCCTTTTTTACAATGTCTAAAACATCTTTTACAGTTGTGTCTTTACCAACTGTCTTTTCTTTGCCGTTTTGCATCATGGTCTGAATTTCAAAGGCTTGGGATTCAGGATTGCAACACCATTTACAACGGAGCATACATCCTTTTAAAAAGACTATTGTTCTAATTCCCGGGCCGTCATGAACAGAGAACTTCTGAATATCGAAAATCCTGCCGGATACATTCTGGTAATCAGTCATATTCTCTTAAAAACCTCCCTGTTCGGTTCTGTTTATAATATCATCCTGAAGTGAACGGGACAAGGTTGTAAATAAAGCACTGTAACCTGCAACACGAACAACTAAGTTCTTATAGTTTTCAGGATGAGCCTGTGCATCTCTTAATGTTTCACGGCTTACTACATTAAACTGCATGTGCATACCCTTCTGGTCAAAGAACGCTCTTATCAATGCGATAAAACCTTCAATGCCTGAAGAACCTTTAAGTGCTGACGGATGGAATTTCATATTAAATAAAGTTCCGTTTGAAGCAATACCATGGTCAAGCTTTGCAACAGAGTTTGCTGCAGCGGTTGGACCGCTTACATCACTTCCTGCTGCAGGAGATACACCGTCTGCAATAGGTGTTCCTGCAAGTCTTGCATCAGGAGTTGCACCTGTCTGTGCACCGAGAGGCACGTTTGCAGATACAGGATAAAGTCCTGCATGGTATTTACCGCCTCTGTAGTTTGTATAGCGTTCTACAGGTTTTGTGGAAGTATAAGCTGCTTCTCTTCCATAGAGGTCAACTTCGTCTAAATCGTTACCGAATTTCGGTAATGCTTTGATTTTTTCATAAAGTGCCTGATATTCCGCCTTTTTAGATGGTTCGATATTGTTTTCCTTAATCTGTTTGAAAATTTCAGAAATCTGACCTTCTGTCAAAGTGTGGCCTTGCTTATAGATTTCTTTCGCAACATCTACAGTTAAGCTCTTTGCATATACATCATCATAAGGCATACCAAAGTTGTTTTTAAGTGCATCTGCATACTGCTTTAATGTAACAACTTTCTTTTTGTAAACAAGTTCGTCTATTGCATACAAGCCGTCAGCTACATTTGCAATACCAAAGCCCTGCGGACCTGTGAAGTTATATACTGCACCGCCCTCTT
>JAFWXG010000223.1 GCA_017523005.1 Clostridia bacterium | reverse complement strand
TTTAGCAAATTCCACGGCATTTATGCTGGTTTTATCCCAACCGGACCGGAATTTTACTGTTACCGGAACACTAACTGATTTCACAACAGCTTGGATAATCTCAGAAGCAAGCACTGGATTTTTCATTAAAGCCGAGCCATCGCCGTTGTTTACAATTTTAGGAGCAGGACATCCCATATTTATATCTATAATGTTGGCAATACCCATATCCTCTACTCTTTTGGCACACTCTGCCATAATCAGAGGATCGCTCCCAAAAATTTGAACAATAAAAAACTGTTCTGAATTATGTTTTTGGAGTAAAACAAGTGTTTTTTTGTCCTGAAAATGCATAGCTTTTGAAGAAATCATTTCACTTGTCGTAGTCTTACATCCAAATTCAATACAAAGTCTTCTGAATGGTAAATCTGTAACGCCTGCCATCGGACCTAATATAATATCCGATGGCAAAGCTACATTTCGAATTTTAAGCATTATTTACCGATTGTTTCTAAATACTGATTGATTGCATCAACCAATTCATCACAGTTTACACCGTGAACAGCACAAGCTTGTTCAATGCTTTCGCCGCTTGCTGAAGGACAGCCTAAGCAATGCATACCGATGTTTAAAAAGAATGGTGCAGTACCTGCATCTAATTTTAAAACATCTAAAATAATAGTATCTTTTGTTACTCTTGCCATGATTTATTTCTCCTTTAACATTTTATTTTACTAATACAATAGCAGGAAAATCCTCAACATACAATTTTCTTAACGCCTCGGCGCCTAAATCATCATACGCAATTATTTCCTGTGACTTTATGGATTTTGCAAGTAATGCACCTGCACCGCCTGTAGCACCTAAATATACTGCACCGTTCTTTTTTATAGATGTAACAACATCTTCAGAGCGCTCTCCCTTTCCAATCATGACTTTAAGTCCTAAATCAAGCAGCGTGGGAGTATATGCGTCCATTCTGTAGCTTGTGGTTGGTCCGCAAGACCCAATCACCTGCCCTGGTTTATTAGGACAAGGTCCTGCATAATATATAACCTGATTTGATACATCAAAAGGAAGATTATCACCCTTATTGAGTGTTTCAATCATTCTCTTGTGTGCTGCATCACGGGCCATATAAATGTATCCGCTAATAAGAACCTTATCTCCTGTTGACATTTTTTCTACATCTTCTTTTGATACAGGTGTTTTTATAGGTATAGTCTTCATATTATAACCTTTCAATTGTAATAGTGATATTTTCTCCGTTAATATTCCATTCTTTTGAATATCCGCTGCAAGGCTCAATAAAATCTGTTAATGTATCGTTCTTGATAACATTTTCATTATTCTTAATAATGGAATTTACCTTATCACTACCCTCTGCATAAAGTTTAATATGGTTTTGAACATCAAAATCAGCTTCCTTACGCATTGTCTGGATTTTGCTTATAATTTCACGGACAACACCTTCTTCAATCAATTCATCTGTAAGATTTGTATCCAAAACTACAGTCACATCCTGTGATGATTCAGAATACAATCCTTCCTTCTGTACTGTTTCTATAAGCAAGTCCTCTTTTGAAAGCTCTACTGTTGTATCGTCAACATCAAACTTAAACAATTCTCCTGCATTTAATGTTGCCATAGCAGAAGCTGTATCACATGATGCAAGATATGCACTGATTTTACCTAATATTTTGCCGTATTTTGGACCTAATGTTCTTAACTGCGGTTTGAATTTGTATGCTACAAAACTACCAATATCATCAACAAACTTAAGTTCTTTCACATTTAATTCTTCCAAAACAATGTCAAAATATTCGTTATCTAAAGCATTCTCAGCTTTTGCATACATAGTAGATAACGGCTGACGATTTTTAACATTAGCTGTATTACGGGCAGCACGGCCTGCAACAACTAATTTTAAAACCAACGCCATGTTATCTTCTAATTTTTTGTCAATCCACTCACTATTGCATACAGGAAAATCACAGAAATGAATACTTTCAGGTGCGTTTTCGTCATTTGTACGAACTAAATTCTGATAAATCTCTTCAGTAATAAATGGAACATAAGGTGCACTTAATTTACAGAGTTCAGCTAAAACTGTGTAAAGTGTCATAAATGCATTGATTTTATCCTGTGGCATATCTTTCTGCCAGAATCGTTCACGGCATCTTCTTACATACCAGTTTGAAAGTTCATCTGTAAATTCCTGAATAGAACGCGCAGATTCTGTAATTCTGTAATTTTCAAGGTCTTTGTCCACTTTAGCAATCAATGTGTGTAAGCGTGATAAAATCCATTTATCCATTACACTTAACTTATCATAGTCTAAAGTATATTCACTTGGATTGAATTTATCAATGTCAGCGTATAAGATATAGAATGCATAGGTATTCCACAATGTGCCCATAAATTTACGCTGACCTTCATTTACAGCATCTTCATGGAATCGGTTTGGCAACCATGGTGAGCTTGATGTATAAAAATACCAGCGAACTGCATCTGCACCCTGATTGTTTAATACTGTCCATGGATCAACTACATTTCCTTTGTGTTTACTCATCTTCTGACCGTCTTTATCCTGAACATGACCTAAAACAATTACATTCTTATATGGTGATTTATCAAACAAAAGTGTTGAAATTGCCATCAAAGTATAGAACCATCCGCGGGTCTGGTCAATAGCTTCAGAAATGAAGTCTGCAGGGTAATTTTCGTCGAAAATTTCTTTGTTTTCGAATGGATAATGCCATTGAGCAAAAGGCATCGAGCCTGAATCAAACCAACAGTCTATAACTTCTGATACTCTCTTCATTTTACCACCACATTTTGGGCAGTTTAAGTGAACTGCATCGATGTATGGTTTGTGGAGTTCGATGTTTTCAGGGCAATCGTCACTCATAGATTTTAATTCTTCTATACTGCCGATTGCATGTCTGTGACCGCATTTACATTCCCATATCGGAAGCGGTGTTCCCCAATAACGCTCACGGGACAATCCCCAGTCAATTACATTATCAAGGAAGTTACCAAATCGACCGTTTTTAATATTATCTGGCATCCAGTTTACTGTCTGGTTGTTTTTAAGCAAAGCTTCACGAACAGCTGTCATCTTGATAAACCATGACTCACGAGCATAGTATAAAAGCGGTGTATCACATCTCCAGCAGAACGGATATGAGTGAGTAAATTTAACTGCTTTAAAGAGTAAATCTCTTTGTTCCAAATCTTCGATAACAAGC
>JAFWXG010000222.1 GCA_017523005.1 Clostridia bacterium | reverse complement strand
TTTATACAACAGATACAATCCACATGACAAAAGACGGCGGATACTTGGCAGCAAGTGCTATTGCAAGATGTATCTTAAAACAGGCAGAAAGCCTTGATGTAAATACATATCAGATTACAAATCACGAAGTTCCTGAAGATTACACATTAGGCGGAACTTATTATCCGTGGTCTGAAGCATCATCATCTGATGACTGGAGTAAAATGAAGTTTACAGGCACATGGCTCGATTGCAGTAAAGATGCAAGCGGAAACCTTAAGAACTTTACACATTCAGGCGGAAGCGCTGCGTTTAGTTTGTTTGACAACATGATAGGTACAAAGACAGCTGGCTCATCTATCACAATCAAGTTCAAGGGAACAGATATTGGTATCTTTGAGGCAGGCGGTCAGTATTCAGGTCAGGTTAAGGTAACAATAGACGGTGTTGAACAGGCAAACAGCTGGCAACTCTATGATGCAAACTATGACAGCAAACTCCGTTATCAGTATAACTTCTATAAGAGCTTGCCCGATGGAGTACATACTGTAACATTTACACTTGATTCTACAATGCCTGATAAGAGCGGATTGCGTAGCAAGTACCCATCAGACAGTACATACGATTTAAATGAACTTTACATCGGAAGAATTCTCCTTAATGGCGAACTGTTAGACGCAAACGAATAAAAACAACAATCAAAAACCTCTCTTTTTGAGAGGTTTTTTTGTTATCTGCTTGTAAATTTTTAAAATTCATGTTAAAATAGAAGAGGATTTTGAAGTAAGGAGAATAAATATATGAAAATTACAAATGATATTTTATATGTCGGTGTTAATGACCATAGTGTGGATTTGTTTGAAGGACAGTTCGTTGTACCAAACGGCATGGCGTATAATTCCTATATAATAAAAGACGAAAAAATCGCAGTGTTTGATACAGTTGATGCAAAATTCACTAAAGAATGGCTTGAAAACATTAAGAAAGCATTAGACGGGAAAATGCCCGACTACCTTATTATACAGCACATGGAACCAGACCATTCTGCAAACATTTTAAACTTTTTAGGTGTTTATCCCGACACAACAGTAGTGGCAAACGCAAAAGCTTTTGCGATGATGGAAAAATATTTTGAAGATTTTAAGGCTGAAACAAAAAGACTTGTAGTTGAAAATGGCGAGAATTTGTCGCTCGGAAAGCACGAATTAACATTTGTTTTTGCACCTATGGTACACTGGCCTGAAGTTATGGTAACTTATGATGCTTTTGATAAAGTATTGTTTTCTGCAGACGGGTTTGGTAAATTCGGCGCACTTGATGTCGAAGAGGACTGGACCTGCGAGGCACGCCGATACTATTTCGGCATTGTGGGAAAATACGGCGCACAGGTACAAACGCTTTTGAAAAAGGCATCTGAGCTTGATATTGAAATAATTTGTCCCTTGCATGGACCTGTTTTAAACGAATGTTTAGAGTATTATATCAATATATATGATACATGGTCATCATACAAGCCCGAAACAGACGGAATTATGATTGCGTATACATCTGTTTACGGCAATACCAAAAACGCAGTAGAATATCTTGCAGATGCTTTAAGACAAAAGGGATGTCCTAAGGTCGTGGTATGCGATTTGGCACGCGAGGATATGGCAGAAGCAGTTGAAGATGCTTTCCGTTATAATAAACTTGTGCTTGCAACAACCACATATAATAACGATATTTTCCCGTTTATGAATCACTTCATTGACGCACTTACAGAGCGCAACTACCAGAACCGAACTATTGCTTTGATAGAGAACGGAAGCTGGGCACCGCAGGCTGTAAAAATCATGAAGGGAAAGCTCTCAAAATGCAAAAACATTACATGGACAGAAACAAATGTCACTATACATTCCGCGTTAAAGAAGGAGAACAAAGAACAGCTTGAAACATTAGCAGACGAACTTTGCTAAAGGAGGATAAATATGGATTTGACTGCTTTATTTAAGGTTGAATACGGACTTTATGTTGTTACATCAAATGACGGAAACAAGGATAACGGACTTATTGTAAACACAGTTACACAAGTTACAAATACTCCAAACCGAGTAGCAGTTACAATCAAC
>JAFWXG010000221.1 GCA_017523005.1 Clostridia bacterium | reverse complement strand
TTTGCTTTCTGAACTGAAATCTTGCGAAAATTCTTTACATACTGCAAATACTGTTGACATACTCTCCTGTTCTTCTTCGGGGTACGCATCTATTCTAAATGTATCAAAGGATTGTTCGTCCATCATAATAGGCAGGTTTGCTGAACGGAATGCCTCTTTTTTCAGGGCTTCCTGAAAACACTTACAATATTGTGTTCCGACAACGCCTGTATCATTACATTCAGGGCATGAGTATTTAATATCAAGGCAGTCTCTTTCATAGCCCGCTGAGATAAGAACATCTCCCCGTTCACTGGTTAAATCCATAACAAGCTTTTTTCTTTTTTCAACTTCTTTTTTTCCATTTTCTCCAGACAAATCTAATTCCAATAAAGAAAGTCCTATTTTTTGAATTTCTTTGTCAATTTTCTCTACTTGCGGCAGTTTATCATAAATTTGTTTTCTTCTGTAGTCTCGTTCATTTTTCGCGTCATGCTGATGGATTTCATAGTAATCTTTAACAGCTTGGTATACTTCCTTAGGATATCCCATAATTCATCTCCTACTTGTTTGTTTTAAAACGATTTTTAAGCGCTTCCTTTCGTTTTGCCTTTACAGCCTCATAGTCTGTGCGACTTGGGGTTATATTATTAAATCTTGTTGGCTTAACACTAGTTTTACGCTTAGTTTGAACTGCTTTTTCATCAAAATCTTTATCATCTGATAAAAGAATTTTATTTGTATATGAAAAAGAAATTTTTCCTGTCATATCTATTGCTTTTTCATACGCATTTTGAATTTCTTCTGGCGAAAACTTCTCTCTCCAAGCATCTAAAAATTCCGCTTCTCTCTTTGAAAAGTTTCTGCCGTATATTCCTAAAAGTTCTTTCATTTCGTCATGATAATTCTTCTGCTGTTCAAGATATGTAATATATTCATGTGCTTTTTTAGGTGTATCAATCTGCTTTTCGTGCCACGAAAGTGCTGCCGACTTTAAGTAACTCATCGTCTTTTTTCCAAGCGCACCTGTGTACTCAATCAAAATCATTAAGACTTCTTTAGACATACCCAGATAATGATACAAACCTACCAATACACTTATTTCGCGATAACTTAATAATTTTCCGTATTTCTTCTCTGCAAAAGTTGTAAGTGCATCTATATTTTTGTCCTTAAGGTTTGCAATTTCTTCGGGAGTATAGTCCTTAAAAACAGCGGGTTTGCCGTCATTTTCTGACTGCCTGTCCAAAACAGTTATTGTTGATGGTGTAAATTTAATGAGCTTCTTATTTTCAAGACTCTTCAAACTTTCAAGCACTTCATCGGGTGTAATGTTGAGTATGCCAGAAATTACCGTCAACTCAGCTTTAGACTTAGAACAAGCGTAGGCATTTATTAACAAATATAACTTAACATCTATTTCGCTAAGTCCAGGCATTTCATCGCGTATAAAGCCCTCAGATATTGCCACTCCGCCCGAACTTGTGCTTTCAGTTTTACAAACCATCCGTGTACCTCTTTTTACTCTTTTTGTTTCGTTTAATTTTATCATAAATATTTTATAATGTCAACAATGTCCATTCTTTTTACTAAAAACGACCTTAACCATTGACAAATCACACAAATAGTAGTAAAATAATAAATGTGTACATTTAATATGTAGAAAAATACGAGTATAGTTTAATTTTTTTACAAAAATCGACACCACCTATCAACTTTACAAGCGAAGGAGATTATCTAATGAGGGAAAAAGATTTTTCAATTGCAGAAATTTTTAAAATGATATGGAATTACAAATTCATGATACTGGGTGTTGTTCTTGCACTTACGCTTTTCGTGGGCATAAAAACTATTTTTTATACGCCTGATACATTTACCGCTAATGGGTCAATTTATGTAAGTAACCAAGGCACTACAACCGATGACAATCCTAACAGTTCAATTATAGTCGGAGATATTGTTACATCCCGAATTTTGAGTGAAACATACATAGAAACTCTTCGCACCCGTTCTTTTATGATGGATGTGAGCAAAAGCCTTAACGGAAGCTTTACATGGAGCGAAATACAATCCATGACCAAAATCCAGTCTGTAAATGAAACAGAGCTTTTATCTTTCCAGGTAACCGCCTCAACTCCGCAAGATGCCTTTGTTATTGCATCTGCTATCGCAGAAAGGGCACCAACAAAACTCTCTAACATCTTTAAAGGCGGACACGCTTATGTTGTTGACGAACCTATTAAGCCTATCCGTCCAAATGACAACGGTCTTGCAACCAATCTTGTTTTTGCAATTTTCTTTGGACTTTTAATTGGTGTTTTCTTCGCATTTTTACTCAGCATCTTAGATAAAAAAGTTCACTCCGCAGAAGATGTAGCAAAAAGATACAATGTATCTATTTTAGGAAAAATCATAGAGTAATTTACTTTACTTTAGAAAGGATATTTACTTATGCTGAATATAAAATTTAACGATACAACAAAACCCACTCACAATGAACGAATATTACTTAATACAAACGATTTTGATACAGTTGAAACCTTCAAATCCATCCGTACAAACATCAGATTTTCATTACCAAAATCTGATGGTGGTAAAGTAATATGCGTTACAAGTTCATTCCCCGGAGAAGGCAAGACAACAACTGTTATAAACTTAGCTATTACTCACGCACAAATGGGTGCCAAAGTTATACTTGTAGACTGCGACTTGAGAAAATCAACAATTCATAAGTATCTGAAATTAAAGCGACAGGAAGGTGTTACAGATATTGTTTGTGGATTTGCGGAACTCGAAAATGCAATCCAGAAAAATGTACAGCCTAATTTTGATGTTCTTACAGCAGGAGAAATCCCTCCTAACCCCGCAGAACTTTTAGAAACTGATGCCTTTGCAGAACTTCTTGAAGGCCTAAAAGCAAAGTATGATTATGTTTTCATAGATACCCCTCCTGCACCCATTGTTACAGATACAGTTTTGATTACAAGACACTGCACAGGAGCAATTGTTGTTGTCAAGGAAAATGTTACAACTTACGACCTTTTAGACGAAACAATGTCTACACTTAAAAAGGCTTCTGCTAAAGTTATTGGCATAATCATGCTTGGCGTTACTTCAAAGGAAAAGAAAAACCGTTACTACAAAAACAAAAGCAGTTATTATACATATGGTTATGCTCAAAGTGTAGATAATAACAAATAGGAAGAAAGGAAATCTGATTATGCCTAACCCTAATATATCTGTAATTATGGGCATATATAATTGTGCAGGCACCTTGGACGAGGCAATAAAATCAATTTTAGACCAGACTTATACAGACTGGAAAATGATTATGTGTGACGATGGTTCAACTGACAACACATATAATGTTGCTCTGAAATATGCCGAGCAGTATCCTGATAAATTCATCCTCATTAAAAATGATAAAAATATGGGGCTTAATTACACATTAAATCATTGCTTAAAATACGCTGATACAGAGTATGTAGCAAGAATGGACGGAGATGACATCTCTCTCCCTACCCGATTTGAAAAAGAAGTAAAATTTCTTGAAGAAAATCCTGAGTACGCTATTGTAAGCACCCAAATGGAATACTTTGATGAACAAGGTGTTTTCGGAAAAAACACTGCATCAGGAGAACCTAAGTATAACGATATTGTTAGAAGTACTCCCTTCTGCCATGCTCCCTGCATGATAAAGAGAGAAGCTTATGAAAAAGTCGGCGGATACACCGTTTCAAAAAAATATATTCGTGTTGAAGACTATGAGTTATGGCTTAAAATGTACCAGAACGGGTATAAAGGATATAATATTCCTGAAGTACTATACAAAATGCGCGATGACAGAAATGCAAAAATAAGAAGAAATTTCAGGTCGAGAGTAAATAATGCGCATGTTGTATGCAGAGCCATCAAAACACTAAAGCTTAAGAAAATCTATTATCTCTATGCAGTAAAGCCAATTATTATAGGCTTGTTACCCACTTCACTTTATATGTACCTTCACAAAAAAAGATTGAAAGGGAACTAAAATGATACCAAAAATTATACATTATTGTTGGTTTGGCGGTAGTCCTTTGCCAAAATCAGCAAGAAAATGCATAAATACATGGCGCAAATTTTGCCCCGACTACGAAATAATCGAATGGAATGAAACAAATATTGATGTCTGTTCCATTCAATATGTTAAGGAAGCTTACAATGCTAAAAAATACGCATTCGTAAGTGACTACGCCCGTCTGTATGCACTATACACATATGGCGGTATATATTTAGATACAGATGTCGAAGTTTTAAAGTCATTCGATGATTTACTTGCAAACGACGGCGTGTTTGGTTTTGAAGAAAAAAACTTTGTTGCAACATCATTCATGGCTGTTTGTCCTAAGAATACTCTGATTAAAGAATTCCTTGATACATACAGCAACAGAATTTTCAAAAACACTGATGGAACTATTGACACAACAACAAATGTCGATGTTTTATCAAAAATGTTATATGAGAAGGGCTTAAAGCCTAATAATGAAAAACAGGAAATTGACGGAAATCTTATTTTCCCAAAGGAATATTTTTCGCCCTATGACTACATAAAAGCCATAAACAATTCCACAAAAAATAGTTATTGTATTCACTGGTATGATGTATCATGGTTGCCGTTAAACAAGAAAATCATAAAAACTGTTGCTAAGCCGTTCCATCGTATTTTCGGCGATGATTGTTTTTCATGGCTGAAGAAATAAAGTTTGCTAATAACCACAAGGAGATTTTATGTTATTAAGTATTGTAACACCTACATATAACAGGGCCGATTTACTGCCCAGACTTTACAAAAGTCTGGTTGAACAAAATTCAAATGATTTTGAATGGATAGTTGTTGATGACGGTTCTTCAGACAATACAGAGGAACTTATCAATTCTTATATAAAAGAAGATAAATTCAAAATTACATACATCAGAAAAGCCAACGGCGGAAAGCATACAGCCTATAATTTGGGAGTTAATTCTTCTAATGGAGATTTGGTTATTTGTGTCGACTCTGACGATTTAATGGCAAAAAACTCCATAGAAATTATCAAAATGCATTTGAATAAAATATCCACACTTGCCTCTTGTGCAGGTTTTGTTGCCAAAAAAAAAGATATCGACGGTACCAAGATGAATTTCGATTTGCCTGACAATAAAACAATTAACCTGTATGATTTGGAAACTGTTTTTAATTGTGCTGGAGATAAATGCTTTATAGTAAAATCTGATATAGCCAAAGACAACATTTTCCCTTTTGTTGAAAACGAG
>JAFWXG010000017.1 GCA_017523005.1 Clostridia bacterium | reverse complement strand
TGTTTCATCATAATTATCAATATCGGAAACTAAAGAAATTCCATCTAAAAATTCGGATAGTGTTCCTGACACAGTGTTTGCTTCAAACTCTTTTACAAGACCCATAAACTCTTTTAAGTTTTCTATTCTTGTTTCTGCTTCTACTGTTTTTTCATGTCTTAAGGCTTCCATATACCCAGACGCTGCCAAAACCTTTTCAACAAGTTCTAAAACAGAAATTGAGTCTTGTGCATCTTTAAAATTTTTAATCATTACACCAAACTTCGTTAATTTTTCTGCCGACGAACGAAGTTCGCTGAAAGAGTCTATATTTGAAATCACATTAAGTATGCTCGTGTTTTCCCTTGCGGCACACGCACTTAATTTATCTATGGTAGTTGCACCAATTCCGCGCTTTGGCTCATTGATTACTCTCTTTAAGCTGACATCATCTAAGCTGTTATTTATAATCCTTAAGTATGCTACTATATCCTTGATTTCTTTTCGGTCATAGAATTTTATGCCCGAAAGCAAGCGATAAGGAAGTCCTCTTTGCATAAAAACTTCTTCTAATACACGGGACTGGGCGTTTGTTCTGAAAAGCACTGCCATATCTCCGTAGTTTTTGCCGTTAGCTTTAAGCTTTTCAGCTAAATCTGCGATTTTATGGGCTTCTATATGTTGGTGTTCAACTGTAATCAAGCTTACCTTTGTACCACAAGTATTTGATGACCACAGTTTCTTTTGTTTTCGTTCTTTATTGTTTTTTATTACTTCGTTTGCTATATCTAAAATCTGGGTGGTTGAACGGTAATTCTGCTCAAGCTTTATTACCTTTGCACCGCCAAACTGTTTTTCAAACTCTAAAATGTTTGTAATATCTGCTCCGCGGAATTTATAAATTGACTGATCATCGTCACCCACAACACATATATTTTTATGCCTGTCAGCAAGCAGCGAAACGAGCCTATACTGACTATGCGAAGTGTCCTGATATTCGTCTACCATGATATACAAAAATTTTCGCTGATAGTATTCTAAAACTTCTGGTGCCGACTCTAAAAGATGGACTGTTTCTACTATCAAATCGTCGAAATCTACCGCATTATTTTTGCGAAGCTTTGACTGATACAGTTTATAAATCTTTGAAAGCTGTACAGCATGAAAATTGCCTGAAATTTCGGCGTTTTTTGCGTATTCATCAGGACCAATCAATTTGTCCTTAGCGCCGCTTATGTGATTTATAACACTATTTACAGGAAACAGTTTATCACTGAAATTAAGTTCTTTTAAAACTTCTTTAACAAGTGTTTTCTGGTCAGCAGTATCGTAAATGGTAAAGCCAGAACCAATCCCTATATGCCCGCCGTCACGCATTAAAATACGCATGCCTAATGAATGGAAAGTGCTTGCCCACACTCCATCGCCGTCTGTGCCTAATGTGTTTGATAGACGGTCTTTTATTTCTTTTGCAGCTTTATTTGTAAATGTAATTGCAAGTATATTCCATGGTGCAATTCCATTATCTATCATGTTTGCGATACGGTTAATCAAAACTGTTGTTTTGCCACTTCCTGCACCCGCTAAAATAAGTACAGGACCGTTTATTGTATTAACCGCTTCTAATTGTTCTTTATTAAGTGTACTCAAAGTATCTCCTTTAAAATTGGGGAGGATTTCTCCTCCCCTCATCTTATTTATTTATTGCTTTTTTGAATTTTTCGTATGCTTCGTTCCATACATCAGTATCTTCAGGTGTATATTTTGTAATATCTTCTGAATTTCTGATAACTTCACGGATTTCAGCTAAAGATTTTACTTCTCCTAATGCGTATGCCTGCATCATAAGGTTGCCGTAGCCTGTAGCTTCAACAGGACCTGTAATAACTGTTCTGCCTGTTGCGTTTGCAGTAAACTGACAAAGCATTTTGTCTTTAATACCGCCACCTACCATGTTTACAGCAGAAATTTTTCTTCCTGTTACCTTTTCTAACCCCTCAATAGCATAGCGATACTTAAATGCTAAGCTCTGCATGATACATCTTACAAACTGACCATGATTTTCTGGGACAGGCTGGTTTGTTTCTTTACAATATGCAGCAATTCTGCCCGGCATATCTTTAGGTGCCATAAACTTTTCATCATCGGGGTCAACGAATGAAAGGAAAGGTTCTTCTGCACGGGCTAATATTTCAAGCTCTGCAAAAGATTTTCCCTCTCCGCGTCTTTCCCAATGGCGCTTACACTCCTGAACAAGCCATAAACCCATTATGTTCTTTAAGTAACGGATATTTCCTTCTGTACCGCCCTCGTTAGTAAATTCCATATCGGAAAGAATTGGATTTTTCACTTCAAGACCTAAGAGTGACCATGTGCCACAGCTTATATACACATAATCTTCGCCCTCTGCAGGAACTGATACAACCGCAGATGCTGTATCATGTGATGCTACAGCTACAACAGGAATTTCTGCACAACCCAATTCGTCTGCAAGTTCTTTTGAAAGCTTGCCGATTATTGTGCCAGGTTTTACGATTTCATTCAAAATCGCAGGATTTATGTCAAAGCTTTTAATAATATCTTCTGACCAATCTCTCTTTTCAGGGTCTAAAAGCATTGATGTACTTGCGATTGTATACTCTGATTTTTTTACACCTGTTAAAAGGTAGTTAATTAAATCAGGGGTAAAGAGCATACTGCTTGCTTGTTTATACGGCATATAGTTTGCTTTATCAAATGCATGTAACTGAAACAATGTGTTATATTTTGCAAACTGTATACCTGTTTTTTTATAAATTTCTTCTTTGGAAAGAACTTTAAATGCTTCTTCAGGCATGTTATCGGTCATAGAATCGCGATAATGAACAGGGTTGCCTAAAAGTCTGCCTTTTTCATCTAAAAAGCCCACATCTACGCCCCAAGTATCAACACCGATTGAGTCAATGTCTTTTTCTCCTGCATTTACGCATTTTAAAATACCCTGCTTTACTTCATAAAACAAACGCAAAATGTCCCAATGGAAAACGCCTGCCACTTCTACAGGGTCATTACTGAATCTGTGCATTTCTTTGGTGGTAAGTTTACCATTTTCCAAAGTACCGAGAATTGCTCTTCCCGAACTTGCACCAAAGTCAAAGGCTAACATTTTTTTCATAATTTCACCTATTTCGGCAGGAATGAATAACTCATTCCTGCCGTCCTTAACTTATGTAATTATTTTGTTTTGCCGTACAATGGGCCGTATGCAGCACAAGCACGGAAGTCCTGACCTTCTTTATCCATACCAAATGCACTCCATGATGCAGGACGGAAGATTTTATCTTCAGGTACATTATGCATACTTACTGGAATACGGAGCATTGAACAAAGTGTGATAAGGTCTGCGCCGATATGACCGTAGCTGATTGCGCCGTGGTTAGCACCCCAGTTATTCATAACATCATACGCTGTTTTGAATGGGCTACCCTCTTTGCCATCGCAACGAGGAGCAAACCATGTGCAGGGCCATGTTGGGTTTGTGCGTTCCATCAGCTTATCTGATACATCATCAGGTAAGTTTACTGTCCAGCCTTCTGCAATCTGGAGCATTGGGCCTAAACCTTTAACAAGGTTTAATCTTATCATTGTAACAGGCATTTCTGCTCTTGTTGTGAAGTGTGATGAGAAACCGCCTCCACGGAAGTTGTCAAATCCTGCTTCACACCAAACAGTTGCATCTGTCATCTTCTTGATATCTTCATCAGTAACATCCCACCACTGTTTCATGGTTGCATTACCGTTTTCATCTTTACATTCGCCACAAGCATCAAGACAAGCTGCACCAGAGTTAAGTAAGTGAATAACACCACCGTTTTCTTTTGCATGGCCTTCAAAGTCATAACCTGTTACTCTCTTTGTAGCTTCAGGTGACCAGAATGTACGAACATCAGCAAAAATCTGTGCACGGTTTGTAAGCAATTTACTAAAGAGCATTCCAAGACCGTTTAAGATATCGTTTTCTGTTGCTAAAATGATTGGCTCTTTCTTGCCTGTAAAGTCAAATGAAGAGTTAAGTACTGCTTCAGGATAGTCACAGTTTGGCCAATGGTCTGTCCACTGACGCTGTCCCTGGAAGCCTGCGCAAATTGCATTATGACCAACTCTTTCTTCTTCAAAGCCATCAGGAAGATTTGGATTGCCCTGAATTAAGTCTTTAATAATGCAATACATCTTGATTGTGAATTCCCACTGTTTTTCTTTTTCTTCAGGTGTGAATTTAATACGGCGTTCTTTGCCTAAAAATTCAACTGATTCCGGGTTATCATCTCTGCCTTCTTTGCAGTGTTCTTTTGTCCAAGCTAAAGCTTTCTGGTATTCTTCTTCGTTGTAAATACCTTCTTCCATTCGACGCAAGATTTCAACTTCGTCAATGGATTCTACGCGAAGACCTAAATAGTCTTCCATGAAGTCCTGGTCCATAATAGAACCGCCGATACCCATACATACAGAACCAATCTGCAAGTATGATTTACCTCTCATAGATGCAACTGCAATAGCTGCACGACCAAAACGAAGTAATTTTTCTTTAACATCGTCCTGGATATCTGTTACCTGATCTCTGTCCTGAACTTCATGACCGTAAATACCGAATGCAGGAAGTCCTTTTTGAGCATGAGTTGCAAGAACTGATGCAAGATATACAGCACCTGGTCTTTCAGTACCATTAAAGCCCCATACACCTTTGATTGTATTTGGGTCCATATCCATTGTTTCTGAACCATAGCACCAAGATGCTGCAACTGTTAATGTGATATCAACGCCTTCTTTACGGAATTTTTCAGCACAAGCTGCGGATTCTGTAACTCTGCCGATTGTTGAATCAGCCATTACAACCTCTACAGGTGTACCGTCTGAATAGCAAAGATTTTCTTCAAAAAGTTTCTTTGCTGCATTTGCCATTGACATAATCTGGTCTTCTAAGCTTTCACGAAGTCTCATAGGTCCGCGTCTACCGTCGATAACGGGACGAATACCAATTTTTGGCTTTCCGCCAATCAATTTTGACATAATTTTTATCCCCTTTACTTTTAATTTTTTTATATAAAAGCGACTATTTTAAAGCAATAGCTTCTTTCGCTTTTATTGCAATATTTTGTGCTGTCAAGCCATAAAGTTCAAACAACTCTGCAGGTTTTCCTGATTTGCCGAACTTATCTAATGTACCTACTCTCATAACAGGAACAGGTCTTCCCTCGCAGACTACTTCTGCAACTGCACTTCCCAATCCGCCATAAACATTATGTTCCTCTGCTGTTACTATTGCGCCTGTTTCTTCTGCTGCTTTAAGTACTAACTCTTTGTCTATTGGCTTAACTGTGTGCATATCTATTACTCTGGCGGAAATCCCTTCTTGCTGTAAAATCTCTGCAGCCTCTAATGCTTTTTCCACCAAAAGACCATTTGCAATTATAGATACATCTTTTCCGTCTTTTAAAGTGATACCTTTTCCTATTTCAAACTTAAAATTGTCCTGTTCAAACAACACATTGGTCGCAAGTCTGCAAAATCTTAAGTATACAGGTCCATTGTGTTCTATTGCAGCTTTAACTGCTGCTCTTGTTTCAACTGCGTCACATGGGTTTATTACTACCATGTTTGGAATTGTTCGCATAATACCGATATCTTCCAAGCATTGGTGTGTAGCGCCATCTTCTCCAACAGAAATACCGCCATGTGTTGCGCCGATTTTAACATTTAAATTTGGGTAACAGATAGAGTTTCTTATCTGTTCAAACGCTCTGCCTGCTGCAAACATAGCAAACGAGCTTGCAAAAACTGTTTTTCCGCAGGCAGCAAGTCCTGCTGCTGTTGACATCATATTCCCTTCTGCAATACCGCAATCGAAAAATCTTTCAGGACAAGCTTTTTTGAAAATTCCTGTTTTTGTTGCTGCCGCTAAATCGGCATCCATAACTACTATATCATAATCTTTGGAAAATTCTGCTAAGGCTTTTCCGTATGCCTCTCTGGTTGCAATTTTTTCAGCCATTTAATTTTCCTCCAATTCTTTTATCTTTGCTTTCAATTCTTTTTCTGCCTGTTCAAACTGCTCAGTATTTGGTGCAGCACCATGCCATGAAACATTATTTTCCATGAATGATACTCCCTTACCTTTTACGCTTTTTGCTACAATCACAGTAGGTTTGCCTTTAACTGTTTTTGCAGTTTCTAAAGCAGAAACAATTTGTTCTATGTCGTGTGCATCAATATTTATTACATTCCAGCCAAAAGCATCAAATTTATCAGCAATCGGCTCAGGAGACATAACCTCTGTTATAGGTCCGTCAATCTGCAGTGAGTTATAGTCTACAAAGGCTGTAAGGTTGTCTAACTTATAATGTGCCGCAAACATAGCCGCTTCCCAAACTTGTCCTTCCTCTATTTCGCCATCGCCTAAAATTGTATAAACTCTATAATCCTTATTATCAATTTTACCGGCAAGTGCCATGCCGTTTGCCACAGATATGCCTTGTCCTAACGAGCCTGATGACATATCAACTCCTGCAATTTTATTTTTATCAGGATGACCCTCTAAATAACTTGATGTTTTACGCAAAGTTACTAAATCTTCTTTCGGTATGTAACCGCGCTCTGCTAAAGCGCCATAAAGTCCGGGTGCACAGTGACCTTTTGATAAAACAAATCTGTCACGATTTTCCATGTTGGGATTTTTTGGGTCAATATTCATTTCTTTAAAATAAAGAACTGACAAAATATCTGCGATAGATAAAGACCCGCCAGGATGCCCTGAACCTGCATTATATACTGCTGTGATTGCATTTAAACGAATTTTATATGCAATAAGACTTAATCTGTTTTTTTCTTGTTGATCCATAATCAAAGCTCCTTTTTTATTTTCTAAAGCCTTCTCCGATAACCTCCGTCACATTGGACACTATCACAAAAGCGTTGCTGTCATGTTTTTCTATAATTGATTTTAATTTTACAATCTGATTTTTATGGATTACACACAAAAGCATTGT
>JAFWXG010000220.1 GCA_017523005.1 Clostridia bacterium | reverse complement strand
AGTTACATTTGATGATGCTTTTGTAGTACATGACATCAAAGTAATTGAAGGACAGGATAAATTATTTATTGCAATGCCAAGCAGAAAAACAAATGATGGCGAATTTAAAGATATTGCTCATCCTATTCATGCAGAAATGCGTGAAAGCTTACAGAAAGCAGTACTCGCAAAATACGAAGAAGTTTTAGCAGAAGAACCTGCTGCAGAAGAATAAATAGAAATTTTTGCCGCTGTCCTCAAATAATGGGGATAGCGGTTTTTATATGAATTTATTTTTAATACAGGCTAATAATATTAACATAAGGCGGTGCATAATATGAATTTTTTGATGTATATTTTGCTTGGGATACAAATTTTGGGAATGGTTGGAGGACAGCTTTTGACTAAAGAAGGTGTCAACAGAATAGGAGAGATTTCTCTTAATACTCTGCCTCAGGCGATTTCAAGTCCATGGCTGTGGGGTGGTGCACTGGTGTATGTCGGTGCATCAGTTTTGTGGATGTGGCTTTTAACTAAAGGGGAATTTACTGCACTGGTACCATTACAAAGCTTATCGATGGTAATTACAGTAATTGCAGGTGCATTGTTGTTCGGAGAAACAATAGCATCTGGCAGATGGATAGGTATTGCACTTATGACAGTAGGTGCATTTTTGGTTGCAAGATAAGGGATGTTAAAAATGCCCAGATTGCAAAAAGGCGATAACTTCTACATGTAGTTAGTATTAAATTTTCAGTTTAAGACTTGATGAAGAAAACTCCCAAGTTCTTGAGAGTTTTCTTTTATTTATGCCTTTTTGCCATGGACAAACTTTGCCTTTCGGCGTATACACATACGCCTTCGGGTAACTCCTGCGGGCTCAGTTTGCCCATTCTGAACATTTTTTCCTATCCCTTTTTTTGTGTTGACAAAATTATAGATTTGTGATATAGTAATGCCGTACCCCCTGCGGAGGGGTGGAAGGAGGAATGTTATGCATTGTGATGTAAAGGAAATGTCTGACAGGAGACTTGCGACAATTGAAGGTCATGTTAAGGCGTTGAGAAAAATGGTCGCTGATGACAGAAGCTGTGAAGATGTTTTAACACAGCTTAGTGCAGTTGAAGCATCAATAAACAGTTTGGGTAAAATAATTTTGAAAAATCATTTAAATCATTGTGTAAAAGAAGGTATTGAACAGGGAAATGCTGATATATTAAGCAATTTCAATAAAGTTCTTGATAAGTACTTATAAGGAGGACGAGAACTATGGAAAACGAGAAAAAATGTTGTTGTCATCATGAGCAAGAAGTGAAAGAAGAAGTAAAATCTTGCTGTTGTCATGAAAAGGAAGAAGTTAAAGAAGAAGTGAAGTCATGTTGTTGTCACGAGCATGAAAAAGAAGAGGTTCATAGCTGTTGTTCCACACAGTCTGACGGATGCGGATGCTGTAATACAGAAGAAGTGAAAGGCAATTCATCAGTGTGGATTTTGGCTATATCATTTGTTTCTCTGGTTTTAAGCTTTTTTAAACTTATTCCTTATGTAGACCCTGCGTGGATATCAATTATATTATGCGGAAAGAACAGTTTCGTTAGTGCATACAAATCTGTAAAAGCGAAGAAAATCTCAACACCGATACTTATTTCTGTTGCTATGATTGCATCAATAGTTTTAGAGTTTTTGTTTCTTTTCGGGCATGGAGCAGGGCATGACCATGGCGGAAGTTATATATTTGCAGCGGGCGAGATTGCATTTTTGATGTTTTTAGGCGGTGCGCTCGAAGCACATACTGTCAAGAAAAGCAAAGACGGAGTTAAAAAACTTGTAGCTTTATTGCCTGAAAACGCAAGAGTTTTAGTGGATGGCGTAGAAAAGGAGATTTTATCAAAGGACTTAAATGTGGGAAACATTGTTGTTGTATATCCTAACGAAAAAATCCCTGCAGACGGAATTATAATATCTGGCGAAAGCGGAATAGATAACAGCAATCTCACAGGCGAAGCAATGATAGTTGATGTAAACATAAATGACAAAGTTTATGCAGGTGCATGGAATGGCCAGGGAGTTTTAAAAATAAAAGTAACAAAAAATCCTGATGACACTCAAGTTGCGCAGATGGTAAAACTAACCAAGGAGGCTCAGGGCAAAAAAGCACCTATTTCAAGAGTTGCAGACAAATGGGCATCTGTTTTAGTTCCTACTGCGGCAGTACTTTCGATTTTAGTATTCTTGTTTACACTAATTATATTAAAAGAGGGAGTTTTTGAGGCGATTGTAAGGGGTGTATCAGTTCTTGTTGTGTTCTGCCCGTGTGCTTTAACACTCGCAACTCCTACTGCAGTTTCTGCTGCAATCGGTGCGTTTTCAAAGCAAGGCGTTTTGGTAAAATCGGGCGGTGCGTTAGAACAGCTTGCAAAGACAACTCATATTGCATTTGATAAAACAGGTACACTTACAAAAGGTAAGCTTGAAATTACTGATAAATTGTGCTTAAAATGCACGGAAGAAGAGCTGTTTACCTATTTAAAAACAGCAGAAAAAACATCAGACCACCCCATAGCCCGCGCAATTAAAAAATATAATCTTGGCACTGAAAAACAGGCAGAACAGGCTAAAACACTAAATGGTGTAGGAGTAAGCTGTGTTATCGATGGAAAAGAAATATTAGTTGCCAAGATTTCAGAGTTCGACTTTAAAAATGATGAAGCTCAAAAGTGGCAGTCAGAGGGTAAGACAGTAATTTGTGTAAGCTGTGATAATGAGATTGTGGGAGTATTGGCGTTAGCAGATACTATAAGACAAGAAACGAAAGAAACAATTTCGATGCTTGAAAAGCAGAAAATTTCTTGTTCAATGCTTACAGGGGACAATAACGAAACTGCAAAATATATTGGTAAAATAGCTGGCATACAGGGAATATATTCATCACTTATGCCAAAACAAAAGACCGAAATCATAGAGAACAAAAAGAAAACCGATGTAACGGTCTTTGTGGGGGACGGTGTAAATGACACACCAGCACTTGCAACAGCAGATGTAGGAATTTCAATGAGTGCATTTGGAAATGATATTGCAACAGAGAATGCAGATGTTGCACTATTTACAGAAGACATAAAAGTAATTCCTTGGCTTGTTAAAAGTTCAAAGCGCGTTCTTTCCACTATAAAAGGAAATATTGCTATTGCAATGACAATAAATTTTGTTGCAATCATATTAAGTGCATTAGGCGTGTTAAACCCCGTAACAGGAGCTTTGGTGCATAACTGCACATCGGTATTTGTTGTAGGAAATTCAGCAAGACTTATATCTATTAAAAGATAATAAAAAGCACTCAATCGAGTGCTTTTTTCTTATATAAATTTATGTTTCTTTAATACAGGAGTAAGTAAAGCTAAAACGCAAGTCGTAATAATCATTTCAGGCACCATATATCCGCCGTTGTAAATGAGAGAATAAGCTAAAACAGTTTGTCCTTCTTCTGCATATACACCCCAGATTAAAAGACCTGAAATGATGTGGCATACATAACGAAGAAATGTTGCGAACAAGCCACCTAAAGCGATGGAGTAATTTCTCTTTCCGCACAGCTTATAAATTATGCCTGCAAGTCCTAACACACCGAAAGCTAAAATGTAGTCTAAAATGACTACAAGTGCCATATTGATAAATGTCGGGGTAGGAGCGGGATAAAATCCAAGAAGCATCTGGATACATCCGTAAACAATTCCTGAAAGAATTCCCCATTTAATATCTATAATAACAGATATTAAAATTATGGGAACCATAGATGCAAGCGTAACTGAACCACCCTGTAAAAACCTTAATGGTATTACATTTGACAGCACTGCAAGAGCAGTAGCGAGTGCAACAAAAGTTGCTGATGTTGTAAGTTTTTTTGTTGTTGACATAAAATCAATCCTTTCTTTTTGTGAGGAAAAAGAAAACACATACCTGAAGGTATGTGAATACATTTGTGCTTTAGCACATTCCCTCCGTTGGCATTATCCAAATCAGGTATAAGGGTCAAGGATATATCCTACTCTCAGCCGAACATTTTCAGCTCCCCTGTATTTGATTGTATCTCAAATTATAGCACTGTTTACAAAATATGTCAAGAAAAAATTTTAAAAAGGTTTTTTGCACGAAATATACATTTCTTTGTCTGTAACGGGATGAACAAATTTAAGTTCCTTGCAGTGGAGATAAAAATGTTCTCCTTTTATTTCTTCTCCGTATAGGAAATCTGCATACAAGGGACAACCGATATGTGCCATGTGCACTCTTATCTGGTGTGTTCTGCCTGTTACAGGAACAACCTCCACTAAACTTTTTTCACCCTTTTTAAGCACCTTGTATCTTGTTACAGACGGCGCGCCTGATGATGTAACACAACGCTTGATGATGCTGTCTTCTAAAAGCCCTATGGGTGCTGAAATTTCTCCTTCGTGCGGAGTTGGTGTACCGCATACAAGTGCCTCATATACTTTAAATATT
>JAFWXG010000219.1 GCA_017523005.1 Clostridia bacterium | reverse complement strand
TTTCTCCAAAGCGTTTACAGATACCACCTTGATGTTTTTCTGCTCGATTTTTTCTATAATTTCCTCAGGGTATTCCATAGCTCCTGTGATTACAGGCATTGGGTCTATTGTCTGATTGTTTACAATAAGTACACCGTCTTTTTTAAGATACGGAAGGTATCTTAGGCCTTCTAACATTTCAAATGCTAAAATGATATCTGCAGTACCTTGTGCTACGATTGGAGAATGTACTTTTTCGCCATATTTAACATAAGTTACTACGCTTCCGCCTCTTTGTGCCATACCATGAACCTCAGAAACCTTTACATCATAGCCTTTGATTGTTGCGGCAGCACCTAAAATACGGCTTGCAAGCAGTGTTCCCTGACCGCCTACGCCTACAATAATAATATTCTTTTCCATTTGATTATTCCTCCGTTCCGATAGCATTTGGCTTACATACCTTCTTACACAAGCCGCAGCCGTTACAAAGTGTGCTGTCAATTACAGGTTTTCCGCCCTTTAATACAATAGCAGGACAGCCTATTCTCATACACATTTTACAGCCGATACATTTGTCGGGGTCAATCTTTATTGGACCTGGGAATTTAACGCCCTTAAGAAGTGCGCAGGGGCGTCTTGAAATAATTACAGATGGTTCATCTGCCGCAAGTTCTTCTTTAAGAGCTTTTTCAAATCCCTCTAAATCAAACGGGTCTTCTACTCTTACTCTCTTTACTCCAACCGCTTCGCAAAGTTTTTCAAGGCTTACCATGTTAGTCGCTTCGCCTTTTAATGTGTAGCCTGTGGTGGGGTTTTGCTGATGTCCTGTCATACCTGTGATTGAGTTATCCAAAATCACAACTGTTCCTACACCCTTATTATAAATTATATTGATAAGTGGTGTAATACCGCTGTGAATAAAAGTTGAGTCACCTAAAATAGCAACAGTTTTCTTGGAAAATTCCTTATCTGCCAAACCAAAGCCGTGTACCATGCTTACACTTGCACCCATACAAATACAGGTATCCATACTCTGCATTGGAGGAAGTGCGCCCAATGTATAGCAACCGATATCTCCTGTTACTGTTACGCCAAGCTTTTTAAACACATAATGTGCACCTCTGTGAGGACAACCCGGGCACATAATAGGCGGTCTTACAGGAAGATTTTCTTCCTGCTTAAATACAGTATCGTCTTTACCTAAGATTGCTTTTTTAATCATTTCGGTGCTGTATTCGCCCTCTAATGATAATACTTCTTTACCGATAACTTTTATTCCTAACTGTTTGCAGAACTCTTCTGTAACAGGCTCTAATTCTTCAATTACATAAAGCTTTTTAACTTTTTTTGCAAAATCTTTAATTGCTTTTTCAGGAAGCGGATATGTCATGCCGAGCTTTAAGAAAGATGCGTTCGGCAAAGCTTCTTTTGCGTATTCATAAGCGATACCAGATGCTATAATGCCAATCTTTTTATCGCCCATTTCTGTACGGGTAATTTCTGCTGTTTCTGCCCATTTTGCCATATCAGTAATTCTTTTTTCAACAAAAGAATGACGAACCTTTGCCATACCTGGCATCATTACATACTTACCCGGATTTTTTTCGTAAGGTTTATTTTGGATTTGTTCTGGTTCACACAATTCAACAAGACTCTGTGAATGTGCTACACGGGTTGTAAGTCTTAAGATAATTGGTGTATCAAACTGTTCGGAAAGAGAAATTGCAAGCTTTGTAAATTCCTTACATTCTGTACTGTCCGACGGCTCTAAAACAGGAATTTTTGCTGCAATCGCAAGGCGTCTTGTGTCCTGTTCGTTCTGACTTGAGTGAAGACCCGGATCATCTGCTACGCAAAGTAAAAGTCCTGCGTTTACACCTGTATATGATGCTGTGAAAGCAGGGTCTGCAGCAACATTAAAACCAACATGCTTCATACAAGCTGCAGCTCTTGCGCCAGCTATTGCTGCGCCTGTTGCAACTTCTACTGCAACCTTTTCATTAGGCGCCCATTCTGCATAAATTTCATTATATTTTGCGGCGTATTCTGTTATCTCTGTACTCGGTGTGCCCGGGTAAGAAGATACAACCTTTACTCCGCTTTCTAACATTCCGCGTGCAACTGCCTCGTTGCCCAACATCATTTTCTTCATAACTTTCTCCTTTTTACCTCACAAAAATATCAAATTCGATAAAATTTATTATACTACAAAATTTCTTTTATGTAAAGTGTTTTAGTCAAAAAACATATTTTATTGACAGCTTTTAAGATTTACTATATAATAAATATATCTTTATGTTTAGGGGGATATTATATGAAAGTTGCAATTATAGGTGCAGGCTTTGCAGGACTTTGTGCATCTGTTTTGCTCAAAAAAGCAGGCGTTTCTTTTTGCCTTTATGAAAGACAGGCAAGAGCAGGCAAAAAACTGCTCGCAACAGGAAACGGCAGATGTAATTTAACTAACAAAAACTTATCCCCTGACTATTATTACGGCGACAGAGATTTTGCAAGCTACGCATTATCTGCTTTTGATAACAATGCTTTAATAGATTTTATGCTCTCAATCGGTGTTCCTTGCGTAGCTGAAGAAAATAAGATTTTCCCACGCTCTTTACAGGCATCTTCTATCCTTGATATGCTAAGACTTGCAGAGGGCGAATGTGAAATATGTGAAAAAGAAGTCAAAAAAATTGTTCCTTCTAAAAACGGATTTAAGGTTGTTACCGACATTGAAGAAAGCTTTGACAAGGTTTTGATTTGTTGCGGAGGAAAAGCATCGAAAAGTCTATCTGGTGGCGGAAGTTATAATCTCCTTACCGATTTAGGATACAAATTAACTCCGTTAAAGCCAGCCATTGTTCAGCTTAAATGCGACGGCACAAAGGCTTTAAACGGCATAAAAGTAAATGGTGCTGTTACTATTGACAACCGCACGGAAAAAGGGGAAATTTTATTTACTGCTTATGGTCTATCAGGACCTCCCGTTTTACAGATTGCAAGAGATGCTTCAGGGAAAACAGTAGATTTGGATTTAGTACCAGACCTTACATTTAATGAAATTTTAGAATTATTTAACCAAAAGCAGTCGCTTGATTATTTAACTGCAGAACACCTGTTCACAGGATTTTTAAACAAGCAATTAGGTAGAGAACTACTCAGGGCTTGTGATATAACTCCATTTTCAACCCCTGTTTCAAAAATCAAACCGCATCAGCTTAAAGCTCTTGCAAACAAGGTTAAAAAATTCTCATTTGAAATAAAGGATACCAATGGATTTGAAAATGCACAAGTCACTGCGGGCGGAATTTCATGTGAGCATTTTGATAAAACTACTATGGAATCTAAAAAGCACAAGGGTTTATATCTGGCAGGCGAAATTTTAGATGTAGACGGCGAGTGCGGAGGATATAATCTTCAGTGGGCATTTTCGTCTGCCTGCGTCGCAGTTGAGGATATAATTAAATGATAAGATTAGATGGATTAAAGGTAAGTTTAGACGGTGGCAGAGACTTACTTAAAGAGCAAATAAAAAAGCGTGTCGGTTTCTTGCCCGACACCTTTCATATTTATAAAAAAGCCGTTGATGCACGCAAAAAGAGTGACATCAATTTTGTGTACTCAGTTTTATTCAGTGCGGAAAACGAAGATTTGATTTTGTCAAAAACAAAGCAAGCTGTTAAGGTATCGGAAAACTCTTATGTGTTTCCCGAGCTTAAGAAAAGTCTAAAGGAGCGGCCTGTTGTTATAGGAAGCGGTCCTGCGGGCACATTTGCTGCGCTTTTTCTTGCGAGGGCAGGCTTAAGACCTATTATTTTAGAAAGAGGCGCAAAAGTTGATGAGCGCAAAAAAGATACCGATTTATTTTTTGAAAAAGGTATTTTAAATACAAATTCAAATGTGCAGTTCGGCGAAGGCGGTGCAGGAACTTTCTCTGACGGAAAACTAAATTCCAATACCCACTCCCCTTATGTCCGCACGATATTAGAAGAATATGTGAAATTCGGCGCGCCAAAATCTATTTTAACAGACTCAAAACCGCATATCGGAACAGACAATTTAGTGCTGATTGCAAAGAATATGCGTAACGAAATTGAGCGTTTAGGCGGAACATACAAATTTTTAAGCAAAGTTTCGGATATAAAAATTAAAAACAATAAAATTACAGAGGTTTGTGCAAATGAAAATATTCCTGCAAACCATGTAATTTTAGCAATAGGACACAGCGCAAGAGATACATTTAAGCTTTTGCACGAAAAAGGAGTTATGATGGAACAGAAACCTTTTTCGGTGGGAGTTAGAATAGAGCATCCGCAAGAGCTTATCAACAAAATTCAATATGGTAAGTTTTTTGAACACCCCTCTCTTCCGCCTGCCGATTACAAGTTTGGAAGTGATTGCTACAGCTTTTGTATGTGTCCGGGTGGGTTTGTGGTTGCTGCGACAGATACCGAAGGGCATATTGTGACAAACGGCATGAGCTATTCTGCCCGTGACGGACAAAATGCAAACAGTGCGCTCCTTGTAAATGTCGGAAAAAATGATTTCGGTACAGATTTATTTTCGGGCATGAACTTCCAGATTGAGCTTGAAAAAAAAGCATATAATTACTCAAACAGTTACAAAGCACCATGCCAAACTCTTAAAGATTTTTTAGAAAACAAAAAATCGTCAAATTTTGGTTTGGTAAAACCTACTTATCAACCAGGTGTTGTTTTGTCTGATTTGAATACTCTTATGCCCAAAAGAATTTGCGATATGTTAAAATCGGGCATCAACAAGGTTGATAAAAAGCTTTCAGGATTTTGTCTTTCAGATGCCCTGCTTACCGCTCCTGAAACAAGAAGTTCTTCCCCTGTAAGAATATTAAGAAACCCTGAAACGCTTGAGTCTCAAAATGTATCGGGACTCTATCCTTGCGGAGAGGGTGCGGGATATGCAGGCGGAATTTTGTCTGCGGCGGCAGACGGTATACGCTGTGCGGAAGCGTTAGTCAAAAATATAAATTTTTCTTAAAACTGTCAAAAAATTCATTGGATAATTATTTCTTTTTGCAACACAATAATCAAGTATAAATAAAGCGGAGTGAAATCACTCCGCTTTTTATCTAAATTATTTCCGCAATACAAAGGAACTCTTTTGAGATAAAGTAACAAATTTCAAGAACTACAACTATTAAAAAGCATAAACATTTTGCTCAAGCATTCTATCACCAATCACTATTTGTCCCTTACATTGTAATATGTTTTCTTCGGCAAATCATTCATTATATATTCCGAGGAGTACTCAGATAGGTTAACTCAATACCTTTTTCAAAAGGTATGATTACATATCTGGATTCAAAGCAATCTGAAACAGACATATCGTATTTGACTCCGCCATATACTTTTTTTATAATCGAAATTTTACTAAAGAATTTCAATATAAAACCTAAGAAATTTGATTTGATTGTTTTCTTGCCGTGCAAACTACGGATGAGTGTAATTAACTCTACTGTATTTGGAGCATAATCGTCTTGTGGCAAAAATACACCCGCACTACATTCCTCGATTATAAGCTTAATCAGCTCAGACAAATTATCGATGTAAATCATACTCTGTCTGATATTTGTGTATACCTGAGGACAAATCGGCATCAAATAGGATAATTTTTCAAACAAACGAATGTAATTGCCATTACATCCATGTCCATATACATTTGGGGGACGAACAATAGCCACCTTGAAATTGTTATCAGACATTGTGTTTAATTGATGTTCTGCTTCTAATTTGCTTTTTCCATACAGCGATTTAGGAGATAGAGGTGTATCGCTTGCAATTATTCCATTCTCGTAATTTAAGGTTTTATCAATACCATAAACTCCCATTGTGCTAATAAATACAAATTGTTTCACACCACTGTTTTTTGCAAGGGTGGCAATTCGTACAGGAAGTAGCGTATTTACTTTTTCAAATAGTTGCGGCGACGCAGTTTTTGCGTTATCGTGTACAATTGCCGCTACATGAACAACCGTATCATATATAGAAAAATCAGTTTTTTCCCACATATCATTAAGAGTATCAACTACATGTACCGTGTGACCTGCATTTTCCATATGGGCTTTGAAATGGTCACCTATGTAACTATCTTTACCTGTTACAAGTATGTTCATTTTAAACACCTCTTTTAATTTGCGTTTTTGCTGTTTTTATTTTATCATAGGAAGGATTAAAAGTTAATTCTTCATTTTTTCTTACATAAAAATTCCATGGATAAATTTTTATCTGTTGCAAACAATAAAATTGTAATTTATGAGTAAAAGGAGTTCTTTTCATGAAAGCAACAGGAATTGTAAGAAGAATAGATGATTTGGGCAGAGTGGTTATTCCAAAAGAAATAAGACGAACAATGAGAATCCGTGAGGGCGACCCTTTAGAAATTTTTACTGACAGAGACGGAGAAGTTATTTTTAAAAAATACTCGCCCGTCGGCGAGCTTGGCTCTTTTGCCTCACAGTATGCTGAAACTTTAGCAAAGGTATCAGGAAGAAGTGTATGTATTACTGATAAGGATATGGTTATTGCAGTATCAGGCGCATCTAAAAAAGAATTTTTAGAACATAAAATCTCCCCCGACATTGACCATTTAATAAGAGAAAGAAGTCAGCACATTCAAAAACATCCGGGAGATAAAGGCGTTTATATTTTAGACGACAGCGACAAATACTTTGCATCTGTTGTTTACCCTATTTTATCAGACGGCGACAGCATCGGTGCAGTAATTTTCTTTGACGAAAATTTAGAAGTTATGAGTGAAGTTGAGCAGAAACTTGCCCACACAGCGGCAGTGTTTTTGGGTCGGCAAATGGAATAAAATTTAGACAACCTGAAATTCAGGTTGTCTTTTTTTAATTTTCCTATTGACAAATAGAAA
>JAFWXG010000218.1 GCA_017523005.1 Clostridia bacterium | reverse complement strand
TTGGTACTGTAGCCTGTCTTTGTTTTTTTGATAATGGGAAGTCCTAAATTTTCAAACAGTATTACACCTAACTGCTTGGGCGAATTTATATTAAATTCTTCTCCCGCAAGAGAGAAAATTTCTGTTTGTAAAGATAAAATACTCTTGTTTAAAAGGTCTGAAAAGGCAGACAAGCTGTCGCGGTCGACCTTAAAGCCTTCATATTCCATATCCGCTAAAACTTTAGTTAAAGGGAATTCAATATTATAAAGTAAATCGTGCTGGTCATTTTCTTCAATTTCAGCACTTAATTTTTCATAAAGTCTTGGTAAAAGTGCGGTTTCTGTGTCATCCTCAACCCCTGAAATATTTAAATATCTCATAGCAAGGTCTTTTGCAGTGTAGCTTTGCTCCTGAGGTTTTGAAAGATACGCCGCAAGTGCTAAATCGAAATATTTACCGCCTGTTAAAATTCCGTAGTTTTCACGCATAAACACCATTTGCTGTTTGATGTTTAAGGTTACCTTTTCTTTTTCTTCAAAAAGCTCTTTTAAGCAGGGAAGATAGGGAATTACATCATACCCCGACAAAAAGGAAATCCGATACACCTTTCCGCTTAGTGCAAAGCACAGCTTTTTAAGTTCTGTGCCAAAAGTTTCGATGGTGTAGAACACGGGAGTTTTTGCTATAATCTCTTCTAAGTGCTTAGGACTTAGAATGTCTATAACTTCGCATTCAAAAGCTGTTTTGGAAACAGTTTCTTCCATGTCGAGTCTTGAAATTATTGATTTTAATTCAAAATCTGTTAAAGTGGAGAGTAACAGGGATTTGTCTGTTTCCTTCTGTGTGAGTGAAGAAATTTCCCTGCCTAACGGCACATTTTTGTCGATGGTCGCAAGAGTTTTGCTTAAATACGCCATCTCTTTTCCGTCTTCAAGCTTTGTTTTTAGAGCGCCCTTGATTTCGTCTAAATTTTCATATACCTTGTCTAATGTTTTGTATTTCTGGATTAAGGAAAAAGCACCCTTTTCGCCAATTCCTTTTACACCCGGTATATTATCCGAGCTGTCCCCCATAAGCGCCTTTACATCGACAAATTCTTCGGGAGTTACTCCCAATTTTTCTAATACTGCCTTGCCGTCGTAATCGTTGGTTTCAGTTGCACCGCCTTTGGTTATTACAAGCCTTACGGTAACTAAATCAGATGCAAGCTGTAAATCATCTCTGTCCCCTGTTAAAATTGTACATTCTGTGTTTTCTTTTTCGCACATAGCAGAAATTGTGCCTATAATATCGTCTGCCTCAAAGCCCTCTATTTCAAGTATCGGAATACCCATTTTATTTAAAATATCTTTAAGATAGGGCATCTGCTCTGCCAATTCTTCGGGCATACCCTTTCTTTGCGCTTTGTATTCAGAATACATTTTATGACGGAAAGTGGGTGCTTTTAAGTCAAAAGCGACTGCCACATAGTCAAACTTCTCCTGTAAAATTTTTAAAAATATGTTTAAAAATCCGTACACAGCATTGGTGTGTCTGCCCTTTGCGTCGGTAAGCGGACGAACTCCGTAAAATGCACGGTTTATTATGCTGTTTCCGTCTAATATCAGCAATTTTTTCATTCAAAATTCCTCCCAATGGGCAAGCTTACATA
>JAFWXG010000217.1 GCA_017523005.1 Clostridia bacterium | reverse complement strand
TACTCACAGTAATTCTTTGACATACCTGAAAGAATTAGGCTTTAAAATAAACGAAGAAACAGTTCTTTGTAAATCGGTTGATGATGTTATTGATGCCATAAATTCTTTTGGCGAATTACGCAGTAAATTGGGATATGACATCGATGGCGTAGTTATAAAAGTGAACGAACTTGAAAACAGAAGCCTGCTCGGCGAAACTGTAAAAGCGCCGAAATGGGCAGTTGCATATAAATTTCCGCCCGAACAAAAAGAAACTAAAGTTGAAAGCATTGATATACAAGTCGGCAGAACAGGGGTTTTAACGCCCGCCGCAAACCTTACGCCTGTATTTATTGCAGGAAGTACTGTGTCCCGTGCAACTTTACACAATATAGACTTTATTAAAGATAAAGACATCAGAATAGGCGACCATGTAATAATTCATAAAGCGGGGGATATTATTCCTGAAATTGTTAGAGTAATTCCTGAGAAAAGAACAGGTAAAGAAATTCCTTTTGAAATGCCGTCAAACTGTCCTGTGTGTGGCGGTAAAGCAATACGCGAAGACGGAGTTGCCGCATACAGATGTACGGGGTTAGAATGTCCTGCACAGCTTATGCAGAATTTAATCCATTTTTCCTCCCGTGACGCTATGGATATTGATGGCATGGGTGTAGCTGTTGTTAAGCAGTTGATGGAAGAAAAGCTTATTTCCTCTGTATCTGATATTTATTCATTAAAACATGAAGATTTAGTAGGTTTGGAAGGGTTTGGAGAACAATCGGCAACAAACCTTATAGATGCGATTGAAAAAAGCAAGAAAAACGATTTATATAAGCTTGTTTTTGGTTTAGGTATTAGGCATATAGGACTAAAAGCCTCAAAAATATTATCTTTAAAATTTAAAAATCTTGATAATATCATAACCGCTTCAAAAGATGAATTTACTAACATAGATGATATCGGGGAAGTAATGGCAGAAAGTCTTGTTAATTTCTTTTCACAGACACAAAATTTAAAGGAATTACAACTTCTTAAAGATGCGGGAGTTAATACTGATTCCTTAACCAAAATTGTTGAAAATCCTGAAATTTCAGGCAAAATTTTTGTTTTAACAGGCACTTTGGAATCTTTTTCAAGGTCTGAGGCTACAAAACTGATAGAGCAAAATGGCGGTAAAGTATCTTCATCGGTTTCTAAAAAAACCGACTATGTTGTTGCGGGGGAAGAAGCTGGAAGTAAGCTTGATAAAGCCAATCAGTTAGGTGTTAAAATTTTAAGTGAAGAAAATTTAAAAACTTTACTTCAAATTTGAAGAAATATGTTGAAAAAAATATAAATTTATGGTAAAATACTATGATGAGGTGATTAGATGAAAATTACAAAAGAACAGCTTCTTCATGTAGCATCACTTGCAAGGTTAAAAGTTAAGCCTGAAGAGGAAGAAATGCTCATTTCTCAGATGGGTGCTATTATAGATTTTGCTGATAAACTTAACGATTTAGATGTGGAAAATGTTAAACCCACTGCGCAAGCTTTGGAAATTCAGAATGTGTTCCGTGAAGACGAGCAAAAAACTACATTTAACAGGGAAGAAGTATTGAAAAATGCTCCTGTTCAGGAAGATGGATATTATGTAGTTCCCAAAATTGTTGAGTGAGGTGTGACGAAATGGATATTAAATTTTCAACTGTTCACGAGCTTAAAGATGCATTGCATTCAAAAGAGATTTCGTCAACAGAAATAACAAAAGCATATTTAGACAGAATTGATGCGATTGACCCGATGATTGACAGCTATATTACTGTTTGCAAAGATGAAGCGATGAAAATGGCTGAGATTGCAGACAAAAAAATTGCAGAAGGCACTGCAAATGAATTAACAGGTATCCCTGTTGGTATCAAGGACAATATCTGCACAAAGGACATTAAAACAACCTGTGCATCTAAAATATTAGAAAATTTTGTTCCGCCCTATGATGCGACAGTTATAGAAAAACTCAAAGCAGATGGTGCAGTTATTTTAGGAAAACTTAACATGGACGAGTTTGCTATGGGTTCGTCTACTGAAAATTCATATTTTAAGAAGACTAAAAACCCTTATAATTTAAATTGTGTACCAGGTGGTTCATCAGGTGGTACTGCTGCGTGTGTTTCTGCAGACATGGCAGTTTTCACATTAGGTTCAGATACTGGCGGTTCAATTCGTCAGCCTGCTTCATTTTGCGGTAATGTCGGAATAAAACCAACATATGGCGCAGTTTCAAGATTTGGACTTGTAGCATACGCGTCTTCACTTGACCAGATTGGTTCATTCACAAAAGATGTTGAAGACTGTGCTATTGTTTTAAACCATATCACAGGTTATGATAAAATGGATTCCACATCTGCCAACATCGAATATCCTGATTACACTAAAGCACTAACAGGCGATGTTAAGGGTATGAAAATTGGTGTTCCAAAACAGTATTTAGGGGACGGCATTCAACCTGAAGTTAAAGCAGCGGTAGAAAATGCTATCAAAGAATACGAAAAAATGGGTGCTGTTTGTGAAGAATGTTCACTTCCTTTAACTGAATATGCACTTCCTGCTTATTACCTTATTGCGTCTGCTGAAGCAAGCTCAAATCTTGCAAGATATGATGGCGTAAAATATGGCTTTAGAGCAAAAGAATTTGAGGATTTGATTGATTTATACAAAGAAACAAGAAGTCAGGGTTTTGGCAGCGAAGTTAAAAGAAGAATTATGCTTGGCACCTATGCTTTAAGCTCGGGGTACTATGATGCCTACTATAAAAAGGCACAGCAGGTAAGAACACTCGTACAAAATGATTTTACAGATAATTTTGCAAAATACGATGTATTACTCACACCTACTGCACCTACAACTGCTTTTGAATTCGGCTCAAAATCTGACCCGATTTCAATGTATATGGCAGACATCTGTACTATCGCTGTAAATATTGCAGGATTGCCTGCAATGAGCATACCTGCAGGTCTTGACAATGCAGGAAAACCTGTAGGAATTCAGCTCATAGGTAATAGCTTTGATGAATGTTCAATTCTTCGTGCAGCTTACGCTTATGAACAAGCAACTGGTTTTTCAAAAATTAAACCTGAATTAAAGGAGGGTAAATAATATGGCATACGAAACAGTCATTGGGTTGGAAATTCATGCTGAACTTGCAACAAAATCAAAAATTTATTGCTCATGTTCTACAGAATTCGGCGGAGACCCAAACACACATACTTGTCCTATTTGTACAGGTATGCCTGGCGTTTTACCCGTTCTTAATAAAAAAGTAGTTGATTATGCAATCAAAGCGGGCCTTGCTATGAATTGCGATATCACACCATATGGTAAACAGGACAGAAAAAACTATTTCTATCCCGACTTACCAAAAGCATACCAGACATCACAATACGATTTACCTGTATGTGTTAACGGACATTTAGATATCGAAGTTGATGGAGAAGTAAAACGAATTGGAATTACAAGAATTCATATTGAAGAAGACGCAGGCAAGTTAAATCACGACCAATTTGGCGGAAATTCATTGGTTGACTATAACCGTTGCGGTGTACCGCTTATCGAGATTGTAACAGAACCTGATATGCGTTCTCCCGAAGAAGCAAGACTGTTTTTAGAAACAGTAAAATCTATACTTGAATACACTGAAGTTTCTGACTGTAAAATGCAGGAAGGTTCTTTAAGATGCGATGTTAACCTTTCTGTTCGTCCTTTTGGTCAAAAAGAATTCGGCACAAGAACAGAAATGAAAAATATTAACTCATTCCGTTCTGCTGTTCGCGCTATGGAAAACGAAAGAGAACGCCAGATTGATTTGCTTGAATATGGCGAAGAGGTTGTTCAGGCTACAAGAAGATGGGACGATGCGGCAGGCAAGAGCTATGAAATGCGTTCAAAAGAAGAAGCTCATGACTATCGTTATTTCCCTGAACCAGACCTTGTTCCTATTGTTATAGACGAAGAATGGATTGAAAGAATTAAAGCAGAACTTCCTGAACTTCCTGCAGCAAGAAAAGCAAGATATATTTCTGATTTTGAACTTCCTGCTTATGACGCATGGTTTATCACATCTTCAAGAAAGTTAGCTGATTTCTTTGAAGCCACAATTAAAGAGGGTGCGAC
>JAFWXG010000216.1 GCA_017523005.1 Clostridia bacterium | reverse complement strand
CCTTCTACTATGTACTCAGAATCGCCCTCTAAAAACATATAAATTTCATACTCCGCGTGGTTGTGGAGAAAGAAATTCTTATTAGATGCTTTTTCTGATATTGATTCGTTTGCAGAATATGTTTTTACTTCCATTTACCTCACCCCATAAATATTATATCACAAAAAAGCAATATTTGCAATATATGAAGCAATATTTATAAGGTAAACTTGAATAGTTTGTGATATTATTAAATTGTAAAGGGGGGTGCAAATATATGATTTATAGGAAAATAAGCGGATTTTCAGATGAAATATCTGAAAGCATTGATGTTCAGTTTGAGACCTTGAACAGGCTTAAAATAGAATGGTTTGAGCCTAGGGGCATAGACGGAACAAATATTTCTGCATTGTCTGACGAAAAAGTTTCAGAACTCGTTACAAAAATGAAAAAGCATAACATAAAAGCGTCTTCTATTGGTTCGCCTATTGGAAAGGTCAGATTAGATGAGGACTTTAATGAGCATTTCGAGCTTTTTAAAAGGGTTGTCAGCATTGCTGAGAAGCTAAGTTCTAAGTACATAAGGATGTTCAGTTTCTATCACGATGGTGGAAGTGAATGGTCCGATAAAGAGCGTGAAGAAGTAATTAGCAGACTTTCAAAAATGATAGGGTATGCAAAAGAGAAAAACATTGTTCTTCTTCATGAAAATGAAAAGGATGTGTATGGAGATACCATAGAACGCTGTGTCGATTTGATGGAAAATCTGTATTGCGATAACTTTAAGGCGGTGTTTGATCCTGCAAACTTTGTTCAGTGCGGACAAGATACATTGTGTGCTTACTCAAAAATGAGACCTTATATTGAGTATCTGCACATAAAGGATTCAGATGAGCAGGGAAATGTTGTGCCTGCAGGTCAAGGAGAGGGGAATATTGAGGAAATTATAAAAGGACTTATAGCAGATGGTTATGATGGATTTATAAGTCTTGAACCGCATCTTGGAAGCTTTACAGGACTTGATGCGTTAGAAAACGATGACAAAATGACTAAACTTGAAAAAAGCGATGAACAGAAATTTGTTCTTGCATTTAATTCATTAAATGAAATTTTAGAAAGGATTTGAGATTATGGAAAAGGTAAGAATGGGAGTTATAGGATTTGGTAACATGGGTACTAGCCATTGTGGCAACCTTTATGCAGGAAAAGTGCCCGGCATGGTTCTTGGCGGTATATGTGATACAAGTGAACCCAGAAGAACTGTTGCAAAAGAAAAATATAAGGATGTACCTGTATTTGAAACAGCTGAAGAAATGTATAAGAGTGGAGCGGTAGATGCTGTAGTTATTGCCGTTCCGCATTATGACCATACTTCTCTTGCAATAAAAGCTTTTGAATACGGTCTTCATGTTCTGGTCGAAAAGCCTGCAGGCGTTTATACGAAACAAGTTAAAGAAATGAATGAGGCTGCAGCAAAATCAGACAAAGTCTTTGGCATTATGTATAACCAGAGAACCAATCCTGTTTATCAGAAATTAAGAGAAATGATTAAGCGTGGTGACCTTGGACATATCAAGAGAATTACATGGATAATTACTAACTGGTACAGACCACAGGCTTATCATGACAGCAGTACATGGCGTTCTGCGTGGAAGACAGAGGGCGGCGGTGCACTTATAAATCAGAACCCGCATCAGCTTGATTTATGGCAGTGGATGTTTGGAATGCCCGATAAGATTTTCTCCAAAGTTTCCTTTGGTAAATATTACGATATTGAAGTTGAAGATGATGTGTTTGCATACTTTGAGTACGCAAATGGAACAACAGGCGAATATATTACATCTACAGGCGAAGCACCAGGCACAAACAGACTTGAAGTTGCTTGTGACATGGGTAAAATTGTTATTGAAGACAATAAGATGACCTTTAACAGAAATGTGATTTCAGAACGCGAACATAACCGTATTAACACAGAGCCTTTTGATTTCCCGGAATGTTGGGAGTGCAATATCCCTGCTGATTTTTCAGGCGGAGAACAGCATGTAGGAATATTTAAAAGCTTTGCAAAAGCAATTCTTGAAGGTAAGGAACTTCTCGCAAAAGGCGAAGAAGGTATCAAAGGTCTTACAATTTCAAATGCAATACATTTAAGTGCGTGGACAGGCGAGATTATAGATGTCAACAATTTTGATGACGAAAAATTCTATAATATACTTCAGGATAAAATTGCTAATTCTACAGTCAAAAAAGAAGAAAGACAGTATATAGTTGAATAAACTTTTCGAGGAGAGAACTTTATGGATAAGCGTATTGGTGCACAGTATTATACAATAAGAAAATTCTGTGAAAATATAGAAGATTTTGATAAATCATGTAAAAAAGTTGCTGAAATAGGTTATAAGATCATTCAGCTTTCAGGCACAGGCGACTTTGAAGCTCATGAGATTAAGCCTATTTTAGACAAGTACGGTCTTGAAGTTGTATGTACTCACAGACCGGGTGACAATTATCTTAATAATCTTGATGAGGAAATTGCTTTTCATAAGTCATTAGGTGCAAAGATATGTGGTATCGGCAATATGCCTGACTTCAATGTAAAGCCTGAAACTATTGAAAAATTTGTTAAAAATTTCAGTCCTGTTGCTGATAAGCTTAAAGAAAATGACCTGATTTTCGCTTATCATAATCATGCGTTTGAGTTTCAAAAGTATGATGGTAAATATGCTTTTGATATTATAACAGAAGCTTGCGAAAATTTGAAAGTCATACTTGATGTTTACTGGGTAGCTTATGCAGGAATAGATCCCGCCAAGTTCATTAAAGAAAGAGCGGATAAAATTGCATGTGTGCATTTTAAGGACCTGAAAATAGTTGATAACGCTCACAGTTATGCAGAAATAGGGCAAGGCAATTTAGAATGGGATGAGATAATTTCAGCCTGTGAAGAAGCCGGTATAGAATATGCTCTTGTTGAACAGGATTTTTGTGAAGGAGATCCGTTTGACAGCCTTAAAATAAGTTATGACTACCTTAAACAGAAGGGTTTTTGTTAAGCTATGAAAAATGTGTGCATTATTGGATATGGTAACATAGGTCCTATTCATGCGGCAGCACTTCAAAATGTTGAAAATGCAAGATTTTATGCAGTTTGTGACAAAAATCCTGAAAGAGTAGATGCTTGCATGAAAGATTATAAAGTAATCGGATATAGAGATATAGATGAAGCACTACACGATGAAAACATTCACAGTGTGCACATCTGCTTGCCTCATTATCTTCATTACGAAGTAATAGAAAAAGCACTTGCTCATGGTAAAGAAGTAGTGGTAGAAAAGCCGATTACTATGACAAAAGAAGAGTTTGATGGGCTTAAAACAATTAAAGGCGCTGATAAGGTGTGCGTAGTTATGCAAAACAGGTATAATGCTTGCATAACAAGACTTGAGGAGATTGTTAAAAGCGAAAAACTTGGAAAGGTTAAGGGAATAAAAGGTATTCTTACCTGGCATCGTGATGCCGAATACTACTCTTGTGACGACTGGAGAGGTAAGCTTGATAAAGAGGGCGGAGGAGTTCTCATAAATCAAGCGGTACACACGCTTGACCTCATGTGTTTTCTTGCAGGAAACATCAAAAGCATTAAAGGAAATATTTTTAACTATTCGTTAGAGGGCGAAATTGAAGTTGAGGATACAGCTGTTGCTTATTTGAAATTCGAAAGCGGTGCATCAGGTGTGTTTTTTGCAACTAATGCTTATGTTGACGATCCTACACCTCAAATTGAAGTAGTTTTTCAAAATGGTACGGCAAGATATGTTGACGGCAAGCTCTTTGTAAACGGAGAAAATATTGAAGCTGATTCTGTAAGCAAAAATGGTAAAGGTTACTGGGGTGCAGGTCATCCGAGACTTATAAAGGAATACTATGATTTTGGCAGATACTTTGGAATAAATGATGTTTCAAATACAATGAATGCATTGTTCTCAATATATGAAAGTGCTGAAAAAGAAGAGGAAATATTATTATGAAAATGACATTTAGATGGTATGGGGCAGACGATACTATAACACTTGATAAAATAAGACAAATTCAGTGTGTTAAGGGAGTCGTTACTGCAGTATATTCTGTACCTGTAGGTCAGGTTTGGCCACAGGAGGAGATAGACAGAATAAAAAATCAGGTAAACGCAAAAGGCCTTGAAATGGAGGTTATTGAAAGTGTACCTGTTCATGAGGATATCAAGCTAAAGAGAGGAAATTATCAGCTTTACATTGATAATTATAAGGAAAACATCAGAAGACTTGCAAAGGCAGGAGTTAAGTGTATTTGTTATAACTTTATGCCTGTGTTTGATTGGACTCGTTCCAGACTTGACCAGCCGTTAGCGGATGGCTCTAATGCCCTTGTTTATTACAAAAAAGATGTGGAAAAGATGGATCCTACAAAGATGACTTTGCCAGGATGGGATGCATCTTACTCTCCTGATGAAATAAACGGACTTATAGAGGCCTATAAAGAACTTGGTGAAGAAGGCTTATGGGAAAATCTTGAATATTTTATAAAAGAGATTATGCCTGTTGCAGTAGAATGTGATGTCAATATGGCAATACATCCAGATGATCCGCCATGGAGTATTTTCGGGATTCCAAGAATTATTACCTGTGAAGAAAATCTGGACAAGTTCCTCAAGTTAGTAGATGACAAGCACAATGGTATTACTTTGTGTGCAGGTTCTTTAGGCTGCTCCAATAAGAATGATGTAGTAAAGATGGCTGCTAAGTATGCAGCTATGGGACGTATTCACTTCGTT
>JAFWXG010000215.1 GCA_017523005.1 Clostridia bacterium | reverse complement strand
TTAAAGCTTTATCTCTTCCGCCATCTTCTGCACGGGCATGAACGAATGTGACATTATCTAACTTAAGTTCTTTGCACACTTCCTGCAAAAATGTTATTCTTTTTTGAAGAGAATCAAGCAGACAAAGTTCAATTTCAGGATTTAAAATTTTTAGTACAATTCCAGGAAATCCTGCGCCTGTTCCAACATCTATAACTTTACCGTTTATACCGCATTTTAAACACATAGCGCTGTCTAAAAAGTGCTTTTCTGCAATTTCTATAGGGTCAGTTATTGCGGTTAGGTTCATTTTTTCGTTCCACTCAACAAGAAGCTTAGCATATTTTATAAATTTTTCTATCTGCTCTTCCGAAACTTCCATTTTTAAGTCTAAAAAACCTTTTACGAGTCTTTCACGCATAGCTTATTCCTCCACTTTTCTCTTTTTATATTGCTCTAAATAAATAACAAGTACAGCAATATCTGCAGGAGAAACGCCTGAAATTCTTGATGCCTGACCTAAATTCTCCGGTCTTAATTTTTCAAGTTTCTGGCGAGCTTCTATTCTTAAGCCATGGATATCGTTATAGCAGATATCTTTGGGCATTTTCTTGTTTTCCATTTTCTTAAACGCCTCAACCTGTGCTAACTGGCGCTTTATATACCCTTCATATTTAATTTGAATTTCAACCTGCTCGCAAATTGCTTTATCAAGCGGTTGTCTGTGTTTATCACAAACCAAAATATCTTCATAGGTTAGTGACGGGCGTCTTATTAAATCTGCAAGCTTTACACCGCTTTTGAGTGGTGTTTCTCCCTTTTGTTCGAGTAATGAATTAAGTGCCTCTGTAGGACCTGTTGAAGTTTGCTCTAAACGAGCAATTTCTTCTTCTATCTGTCTTTCCTTTTCACGCATTTTTTGTAAGCGTTCATCAGATACAAGTCCGATGCGGTTTCCTTCAGGCATAAGTCTTAAATCTGCATTATCCTGACGCAAAAGCAAGCGATATTCAGACCTTGATGTCATCATTCTGTACGGCTCGTTTGTTCCTTTTGTAACCAAATCATCAATTAAAGTACCTATATATGATGTTGAGCGGTCTAATACAAACGGTTCTTCGCCTTTGATTTTAAGTGCAGCATTTACGCCTGCAACCAAGCCTTGTGCTGCAGCCTCTTCATAGCCTGAACTACCATTAAACTGTCCTGCACCATAAAGACCGCTTATCTCTTTAAATTCAAGTGTTGGGTGCATTTGTGTTGGGTCTGCGCAGTCATATTCGATAGCATAAGCTGTTCTTATCATAACCGCTTCTTCAAGTCCCGGGACAGTGTGGAGCATTCTTACCTGAACATCTTCGGGCAAACTTGAAGAAAAGCCCTGAACATACATTTCGTTTGTATCAAGTCCCATCGGCTCAATAAAAAGCTGATGTCTTTCTTTATCTTTAAAGCGCATTACTTTATCTTCAATAGACGGACAATATCGCGGACCGACACCCTCAATTACACCGCTGTAAAGCGGAGAGCGATGAATGTTATCCATAATCACTTTGTGTGTATCGAGGTTTGTGTAGGTCATATAGCAGTTGACCTTATTTTCCAACTGTTTCTCAGTATCAAAAGAGAAAGGCTGAATTTCGTCGTCCCCTGTTTGAACTGCCATTTTATCAAAATTAAGTGTGCTTGCAAGAACACGGGCAGGTGTTCCTGTCTTAAATCTGCGTAATGCGATGCCTGCATCTAAAAGACTCTTTGAAAGCTCAGTTGCAGGGAACATTCCGTCAGGACCGCTTTCATAGCTTACATCTCCGATAATGATTTTGCCCTTTAAATATGTACCACTACAAATAATTACGGCTTTTACCTTGTAAATTGCACCGACATGGGTTTCAACTTCTGTAACCTTGCCGTTTTCAATACCGATACGCACAATTTCAGCCTGTTTTGGATAAAGGTTAGGCTGGGAATCTACTGCAAATTTCATATACATCTGGTATCTTCTTCTGTCGCTTTGTGCGCGCAACGAATACACCGCAGGACCTTTGCCACGGTTTAGAATTTTAGACTGTATGAGTGTTGCGTCTGCCGCTTTGCCCATCTCTCCGCCTAAAGCATCAATTTCGCGTACAAGATGTCCTTTTGCAGTTCCGCCAATACTTGGATTACACGGCATATTTCCTACCGCATCCATGTTGATTGTAAACATAAGTGTTTTAAGTCCAAGCCTTGCACTTGCAAGTGCCGCTTCCACGCCTGCGTGTCCACCGCCTACAACCGCAACATCAAATTCCCCTGCTAAATATGCCATGCATGTTCTCCTTTCTATTTCCCTAAACAGAAGTTGTGGAACACCTTATCCACAATCTCCTGAGATACAGTCTGACCTGTAATTTCTCCTAAATCTCCTATTGCTTCTGTAATATCAATAGCAAGCATATCTGTGGGCATATTCTGCTCTGCCGACAAAACCGCTCTCTCGATTGATTCTTTGCAACGGATAAGACAATTTATGTGTCTTTCGTTAGTAATTACATTCTCATTTTCATTAGTATCTTTTGACGCAAATTCAACAATTTGCTCAATAAGTTTTTCCATTCCTGTTCCGCTTTTTGCAGAAACCTCTGTGCCTTCTAAATCATTGTTTCTTGAAAGGTCTGATTTATTAAGCACAATGATGTGAGGTCTTTCCTTTATAAGCTCTAAAATTTCTTTATCTTTATTATCAACGGGATTTGACACATCGAATACCGCAAGAATGAGCGACGCATCATTTGCCGCCGTTTTACTTCTTTCAACACCGATTTTTTCAACTATATCATCTGTCTGATGAATACCTGCTGTATCCATAAGTTTGACAGGAATTCCGTCAAGCTGAACAAATTCTTCAATTACATCACGGGTTGTACCCGCAATATCTGTAACAATAGCTCTTTCCTGACCTGCAAGATAGTTTAAAATAGAGGATTTCCCAACATTTGGCTTGCCTATTACCGCAACAGGCAATCCCTCTCTTAAAACTTTGCCATAATCGGAAGTTTTGAGTAATTTATTTAAGTTTTCCAAGACAGTTTTTAAGGTCCCTCGTACCACATCATAAGAAAGCTCGGGGATATCTTCTTCAGGAAAATCTGCCGCGGCTTCTAAATGGGCTGCAAGTGTCAATAAAGTTTCACGAATGGATAAAATCTCTTTTGAGAGTCTTCCTTCCATCTGGAAAACTGCCTTGTCTGCTCCCTTTTGGGACACTGCACCTATAAGGTCAATAATGCCTTCCGCTTGTGCCAAGTCCATTTTGCCGTTTAAGAAAGCTCTCTTGCTGAATTCTCCGCATTCTGCTAAAACAGCACCTGCTTTTAAAACAGTTTTAAGCACCTGCTTTGCAACCAAGACTCCCCCGTGACAGCTGATTTCTACCACATCTTCTCCTGTAAAGGAATGGGGTGCTTTAAAAACAGATACTAAAACCTGGTCAATTTCTTTATTATTTTCATCTGCAATTCTTCCGAATACAACGGTATTGGGTGGAACTTCAAAAAGGCGCTTTGCCCCCTGAAAGGAAAAAATCCTGTCAGTTACACAAAACGCCTCATCACCGCTTATTCTTATGACTGCAATACCACCGCTTCCCTGCGGTGTGGAAATAGCAGCTATAGTACGCACTTTTTCTAAATCTCCTTATTTCTTTAAGCTTACAACTACTCTTCTTTCAGGCTCTTCGCCAACACTTGATGTAGTAACATATTCATGATTCTGCAACGCTGCATGAATAATTCTTCTTTCGAAAGGATTCATTGGTTCTAAAGTCATATTTCTTCCGTTTTTGATAACTTTATCTGCAATTTTGTTTGCAAGCTTTTCTAAAACATCCTGACGCTTTTGTCTGTAATTTTCTGTATCTAATGTAACGCGTACATAATCATGCTTGTCCTTGTTTACGATGATGCTTGTAAGATACTGAAGAGCATCTAATGTTTCTCCGCGTCTGCCGATTAAGATACCCATTTTTTCGCCTTCTAAATTTACTTTAAGAGCATCTTCTTCGCAAGATGCGGTAATTTTAGCTTCAACACCCATTAAAGGAATTACTTTTTCCAAGAAAGCTACTGCTTCTTCTTTTTCATTTCCTGTGGGCTTTGATGATTTTGTTTTTACTTCTTTTACATCTTCAATTTCAACATCTTCTGCATCACTTGCAAGCCATGCTGCAATTTTACAGGGTTTTGCACCCATGCCTAAAAAACCTGAAGATGCGTTTTCTAAAACTTCAATCTGAATTTCGTCTTCATCAACACCAAAAGCCTCAGCAGCCTTTTGTCTTGCCTCACTTATGTTTTTTCCTGTTATTTCTTTCTTTTTTAAAGTATTCATCGACATCAATTTCTTCCTCCTGATCTTTAGCACTGTAAACTTTTGTCAATACAACAGTCTGAATTATCTGCATAATATTGCTCATAATCCAGTATATTCCAACGCCTGCCGGCAAAATAAAACAAAAATAAGCCGACATTAAAGGCATTATAATATTCATAGTTTTCATAGAACCTTGCTGTGCCTGAGCTGTGCCCTGAATTTTTTGTGTAATATAGCTTGAAAGGTATGCAGTTGCTGCTGCAAGGACAGGAATAATCCAATACCAGTTAAGGTATGAAAGGGTTGGATTATAAGACAAATCCAAGCCAAAGAAGTCAAAATTAAGCTTTTCTACCGCAATTCCTAATTTATCCATAACCTCTTGAGGATTTAAGTTTCTGCAAACTGCAATCTGGCTCGCTACATTTTTAGTTCCCTCGCCATACATTTCAATAAGCTTACTAACAGTTTCCTGTGGTAAATGAAGTATAAAGCTCAAGGGTTTATTTATAACCTGATACAAACCGATAATAATGGGAAACTGCAACAAAAGAGGCAAGCATCCGCCTGCAGGACTTATTCCTAAATCCTTATAAATCTTCATTGTTTCTTCATTTAAACGGTTTGGGTCGTCTTTATATTTCTTTTGAATATGTTCAATTAAAGGCTTTGCCTTTTGCATTTTGCT
>JAFWXG010000214.1 GCA_017523005.1 Clostridia bacterium | reverse complement strand
GAGCGTAAAACAGCCTGATAATGACAAAAAGTAAAATTAACCCTACAACAAACGCCGTTACAAATTCCAATGTTAAATTATCCATTGTTCTCTCCTATTGTCTGTCTTTCTTTAATATATATTCTTAATTAAGTTACTCTTATGCCTACATATTATCAATTTTAGTGGTTATAATATAGCTTGAAAGGGGTGTCAAAAAATGAATAATCAAAAAAATGATGTAAATTGCGGTGTTACCGACTGCGCCTATTACAGCGATGCAAAATGCACAGCTAGCCGTATTGAAATAGGTGGTAAAGATGCAACCTCTGCCGACGCAACCTGTTGTGAAACTTTCAGAAATTCAGGTAATATGGTTAACTCATGCGGTTGCTCTGCTAAGGGCGGACAAACCGAAATTAAATGTCATGCTGAAGAATGTAAACACAATTCAGAATTAAAGTGTATGTTAGATGGTATTGATGTATCCTGCAGTTGTGCCTCCTGTGATTGCGGGTCATCAGACCAGACATTTTGTGCTTCCTTTAAGCTTTAAGTTTTACCAGAAAATGCAACCTTTTGGGTTGCATTTTTTTGTTGACAGATTTTATAAATTATGATAAAATTATAATGCATAACTATATGAAAGTTGAGGGATAATTATGACAAAAAGATTACTATGTATGTTATTGTCGGCATTATTGCTTTTCTCAATGTCTGTTCCCGTTTTCGGCGCTACATTTAAAGATGTCCCTGAAACCAACAGCTATTATGAAGCAATAGATGTTCTTTCCGACTTTAAAATCATTTTAGGAGATGCTACAGGAAATACATTCCGTCCTGATGCTGAAATAAGCCGAGAGGAATTCAGTGTTATTGTTACCAGAATTCTTGGTGCGTCAGGAATTATGCCTGATTTGACTGAGCTTCCCTTTACAGATGTAACCCCCATTGTATGTGATGAATGGGCAATAATTGCAACAAAGGTTGCTTATGATTTAGGGATTGTCAGCGGTTACGGCGACGGCAAATTTGGTCCTAAAGACCCTGTAACCTACGAACAGGTAGTAAAAATGCTTGTTTGCTCATTAGGTTATGAAAGTGTAGCTATACAAAGAGGCGGTTGGCCGACAGGCTATATTTTAGTTGCCAACGACCTTGGTATTACAGATGATGCAATAATGGAGCACTCAAAGAATGCTCCCCGCGGTATTGTGTCACAGCTTGTATATAACTGCCTTGAAGTCGACTTAATGACAAAGGTTAATGACGAAAAATACGAGGTTCAGCGCGGTCACAATATCCTGACAGATAAATTAGGTTACAAATACGGAAAAGGTATTGTAACAGGCCTTCCAGGCATTGCGTTTAATCATCTCGGTCGATGGATAACAGATGGCCAGGCAGAAATAGACAATGTCGTTTACGATGCATCAAATGTTGATATGTCAGAATATTTAGGCTTCTCTGGCGAGTTTTACTATAAAGAAAACGGCAGTATTAAAACTTTGGTGTCATTTACCCCTTCTCAATATAACAAGAAAATAGTTTTGACAGACAAACAGTTAGATACAGTAAACAGTACTTCTATTTCATACTATTTGACCGAGTCCTCTAAGAAGGAGTCGACCGTAATAGCAGGAGCTGTTTATATGTATAACGATTCTGCAAAACCTCTTTCATCTATTACAATGCCTAACATAGGCAACATAACCATTATACATAACAACGATGATGATATTGCAGATGTTGTGCTTGCAGAAGACTCCAGAGTGGTTGTGGCATCTGCGGTAGACTCTACTAACTTTATTGTTCATGACAAATATAATCCGTCATTGAAATTAGACTTAAGCGGAAATAACACAGATTCACTTGTTATTACAAAAAACGGAAATCCGTCATCATTTAACGCGATTACAAAAGGAACTGTAATCATGGTAAAAGAAAGTCCTCAACAGACTATCGCAAACCTTATTACCAACACAATAAAAGGAACTGTAGAAGAAGTTCGCGATAGTGGTAATACCATCACAATAAATGGTGTTGATTACACTTGCGCTGCAGATTATAAAAATTATATTGCATTAAATCCCGTTGAGCAGTTAAATGTTGGCGACAAGGCATTGATTGCCGCATATGACAATAAAATTTTATATTCAGAAATTTCTGAAATCACTGCAAAAATCGGTTATCTTATAGACGCCGAAGCAGATACACAAGAAAAATTTGCCAGGGTTAAAATTTACACGACCGCAAATGCTATGTCTATACTTACCTGCGCAGACCAGATTCAGATTGACGGTGCACCATGCGATTACACACAGGTTCCGTCAGTACTTGCTTCAGCAGCGTCCCTTACAAACAAGGATGATTCTGCGGCAAACGCTACAAGATCACAGCTTGTTGAATATGTGACAGATAGTTCTGGAAAGGTTTCAGAAATTTACACAATGAAAACTACAGGAGATATCCGCAGAACATTGGTTTTAAACCGTTCATACGATGAAGCTGCAGCAACCTACTCCTCCACCTCAAAGAACTTTAAAAACACTGGAATTACAGTAAACTCATCTACAAAAGTATTCTTTATACCGTCCGACCGTTCATTAGACGATGATTATATCGTAAAAGGCTACAGCGGACTTAAAAACAGTACAAACTATAAATTTGAAGCATTTGATTTAAGCTCAACAGGTGTTGCTACCGCTATTGTTATTTACGGAAACACAAATGTTAACACAATAACAGAACAAACAATCGCACTTATAACAGATGTTACCGCAGTACTTAACAGCGACAAAGTTGCCGTGGCAAAAGTTACACTTGTGACAAACGGAAAATCAGCAACTAAAACAACCCAGACTCAGTCAGTTATGGGGACCTGCAAGGTTGGCGATATCGTAAAATACAAGACCGACTCAAAGGGCATTATTGTTGAAATGTCTAAGGTATTCGACCCAGAACTTGCGTCGTTTACATTCCTAAATTCAGGTGCTGAAAACAAAAGATATTACACAAGCGGTTCTGTACAGACAGAAACAAGTGCTTATTATCTCACAATTTTGGGTACTGTCTACAGTCAGGATGCTGACCGAATTGTAATAAGTGAAAGCCTTGTAGGCGAAGACGGAACTCCAGGCGTGCTGGATGAAACAAAGAAGAAATATACCATCCCGTTCAGCAAAGACACTGTATTTTATATGTATGACAGAGCAACTGACAAGCTCACAGTTGAAGGACTTACAAAAGACAACATTTCAACTTATGTAGATGCTTTAGACGGTGCATCAAAGGTTATGACATATAACAGCTATACAAACTTAAGATTTGTATATATTATAAACAACTAATAAAAATCGGGCAGAAATCCTGCCCGATTTTAAAAAAAGGTGTGAGAAAATTGAGAAAATTAACCAACAGAGAGATTGGTCTTAGGTTAAAAGAAAGCAGAAACGCAAAAGGATATACACTTCAACAGGTAGCAGAGCTTGTAGGGGTTGACCGCTCCACAATCCAGCGCTATGAAACAGGCGGGATTGTTGTAATAAAGCGCCCCGTAATTGAAAGCATCTGTGCTTGTCTTTCAGTTAATCCGAAATGGATTTTAGGAGAAAGTGAAAACAGACAGGCAATAGGAAATTCCGAACTTCCTGATGATATTCTGTTTTTGAGCAAAAGACTTCTCTGCATTCCTCAAAATCAACGCAAAAAGCTTATGGAAGCTCTAAACAGCACAATAGATTTATACGAACAGTTAGACAAATAAAAAAAGCGGAGAATATACTCCGCTTTTTATATTATAGCATCTCCACGCGAATATGATATTGTTCTGCTAATTTTACTTAAGCTTTTTTGAAGGGTGTCAAGCGTTTCTTTGGGAGATGTATCCGTTTTAAATTTGTTATTATAAAGCTTGTAATTTTCTCTTGCCCTCATAGGTGAAATGTTTGGCATTACAACATTCGCTCCATGTAAAATACCCTTTTCTCTTCCACCTCTTGAAAGGCTTTCAAGTGCAGTAGTTGCTGGCAAAAGTAATTTTGGACACATAATCCTTAAGACAGACAAAAGATAAAGAGTAAGCTCTAAACTGCCTGATTTTTCGTTT
>JAFWXG010000213.1 GCA_017523005.1 Clostridia bacterium | reverse complement strand
TATTAAGAGCCCTGCCCTTAGCTCCATTTTCAATGAATGCCATATCCCCATAGCTTATTAAAGGGGTTGTGCCGTCTTCTGAGTTTTCAAAGCCGTTTTCAAAACTGTAGTAAAGGTCAGCCGTAACGGGTGCAAATGTGAAAACCGCAAGAAAAATCATCGGCAAAACTGACAAACATAAAAAAATGGCAGGAATAAATTTTTTGATATTCATGCTCTCTCCCCTTTCTACCGAAATTATACAAGAAAAAATTAGGTTTGTCAAATAAGAGGATTTATGATAGAATATTGATATGAAAGGCGTGGTATAAAAATGCTTGAACTAAAACTTAATTTAAAAGACACATTAACATGCGGTCAGATGTTTCGGTATGAGCATCAAGGCCAAAGCTATAAGATATATTCTTTAGACAAATGGGCGTTATGCACGCAGTGCGGGGAAATCGCAAAAATTGAAACAAAAGACGAAGAATATTTTTATAACTACTTTGACGGAGACACCGACTACGAAGAGATACATAAAGCGCTCTCCTTTGACGAAACAATGTCAAAGCTATCAAATGAATATAAAGGATTACGACTCTTAAATCAAAACTTCTGGGAAATGCTGATTTCATTTATAATATCGCAGAACAATAACATAACGAGGATACAAGGTATAGTTGAAAGACTATGCAGTAACTTTGGCGAAGAAAAAGAAAATTATTTTGCATTCCCTACTCCTGAGAAACTATCTGAATGTTCATTAAAAGACCTTGAAGTTTTAAAATGCGGATACAGAGATAAATACATTTTAGATGCATCAAGGAAATATGTGAATAATGAAATAGATATATCCGCCATAAAAAACGGCTCTACCGAGCAAGCCATTAGTGAGCTTTGTAAAATTTTAGGAATTGGACTAAAGGTTGCGAACTGCATACTGCTTTTCGGAACAAGCAGAAAAGATGTTTTCCCTGTCGATACATGGATAGAAAAGGCTATGATAAATGTGTATAACTTAGACGGGCTTTCCCGTGCCAAGATGTGTGAGTTTGGAGAAAAACGGTTTGGCATATATTCAGGCTATGCTCAGCAATACCTGTTTTACGGAATAAGAAACGGATTGATATAATAAGGAAACTAAAAAAAAGAGTGTCCGCATGGACACTCTTTTTTTAACTCTTTTTGATAAATTAGAATGTTGCAACAGAATGTAATGGTTTCATTGTAGCAATACCATCCCACAACATAATTTTACCTGATGTAGCATCTGCATCAAATGTAATTGTTGCAGGAACAGAAGCACCTGCAGTTAAAGCTACAGGAACAACCTGAACATCTGCTCCATCAGCGGTATAAATAACGCCAACTACTACAGCAGTTGCATAGTCTTTTGCAGAACCATTCTTAACTGTTAATGTTACAGTATTTCCGTTTGCTGTAATATCTGAGAAATCAACAAAAGGAGTGCGGCTTAATGTGAGGTCATAAGAATTAAATGCGCCACCTAAGCCATCTTTAGCTACAAAGTGGATTTCGTAGTCTCCGTCACTTCTTAATACAGAGTCAATAATTTTAACATCGTTAAATTCGATAACAGTAGCACCATCGGTTGCAGTACCGTTCAAATAAAAACCGTTAAACAAATCATCTGCATCAACAGTGAATGGCATATTTACAAGCTGAGTTCCTCTTATACAAACCTTCTGTGTAGCAGATGTAGCTCCACCACCAAGATAAGCCTGTGTTGTAGGAAGCTTAAATGGTTCGAAGTTATCGATTGTAGTGCTTGAGTTGCGGTACAATGTAAGATCATAGGTATAGCTGCCTGAACCTGTCCATGCTGGTGATACAGCAGCAGGATCAAAGTACATTTCGTAGTCTCCATCACTTCTTAATGTAGAGTCTGTAATTTTAACATCTTTAAAAGTATATACAGTACCATCAGTATGAGTTGCTGTACCATTCAAATAGAAACCGTTAAGCAAATCATTTGCATCAAGGTTTAATGTGATTTTTGGAAGTTCAGTCTTTCTTAAGCAAACCTTGTTGCTGCTCTGGTAAGCATTTGTTGTAGGAAGCTTAACTGTTTCAAAATTGCTAAG
>JAFWXG010000212.1 GCA_017523005.1 Clostridia bacterium | reverse complement strand
TGCAAGTGGCAAAAATTCGTCAGCAATGTTTTCGTGAACAACAAGACTTTCTGCAGCGTTACATACCCCGGTACGCTGTGTTTTTGCATTGATAAGTATATCAAGTGCCATGTTTACATCCGCACTCTCATCCACAAAAATATGACAGTTACCTGTTCCTGTTTCAATTACAGGAACAGTGGCATTTTCAACAACCGCTTTTATAAGACCTGCTCCACCACGCGGTATAAGCAAATCTACATAATCGTTCATTTTCATAAGTTTATTGGCGCTTTCGCGGGATGTATCTTCTATAAGCTGAATTGAGTTTTTATCTAAATCTATCAAAGCGTTTCTCATAACAGAAACAATCGCTTTGTTAGAATTTATTGCATCACTTCCGCCTTTTAAAATAACTGCACTTCCTGCCTTTAAACATAGCGCTGCAGCGTCAACTGTTACATTAGGACGCGCTTCAAAAATGATACCAATAACCCCCATAGGAACTCTTTTTTTACCAATCAGCAATCCGTTTGGACGCTTTGTCATAGATAAAACTTCTCCAATTGGGTCATCAAGCTTTGCAATATCTAACACAGATTGAGCCATAGCTGAAATTCTGTCATGATTTAAAGCAAGACGGTCGATTAAAGATTCCTTCATTCCGTTTATTCTTGCCATAATCACATCTTTTGCATTTTCGGCTATAATTTCACGCTCATGAACAATCAGAGCATTAGATATTGCTTTTAAAGCATTATTTTTTTGTATCGTTGAAGCTTTTGCAAGCAGTTTTGATGCTTGTTTTGCCTTAATTCCTATTTCTTGCATAAACTTGAGCCTCCTATGCATTAAAAATAGTGCCAATCTCTTTACCATCAAATATTTTATACAGGATTTTCGGGTCACTTCCGTCACAAACTATAGTATGTATTCCTGCTTTTTCAGCAATTTCTGCAGCCATAATTTTTGTAATCATTCCGCCTGTTCCTCTGCTTGAACCTGCACCTCCTGCAAGCTCTTTGATTTCGTCTGTGATTTTATCAACTTCAGAAATAAGCTCAGCATCGGGGTTTTCTTTTGGATTTTCAGCATGAAGTCCGTCAATGTCAGTCAATATAACAAGTGCTTCTGCATCTGTAAGTGTAGCAACTAACGCAGATAAGGTGTCATTATCACCAAATTCAATCTGCTCTACAGAGACAGCATCATTTTCATTTACAATCGGGATAACTCCCATTTTAATTAAAGTTATGAAAGTATTTGTAACATTTCTTTTTCTTTCAACGTTATCTAAAACATCTTTTGTTAAAAGAACTTGTGCTGTAACATATCCATACTCAGAAAACATTTTATCATACAAATACATAAGTTCGCATTGGCCTACCGCTGCAGCTGCCTGTTTTTCCATTGTAATAGATGGTTTTTTCTTAAGACCAAGCTTACCTACTCCAACCCCTATCGCACCTGACGACACCAAAATCACTTCTAATCCACGGTTTTTTAAATCTGATAAAACTCTTGCAAGTTTTTCAATTCGATTTAAGTTCAATTTTCCGTTCTCATATGTAAGGGTGGATGTACCCACCTTAACAACTATTCTTTTTACATTTTTTAGCTTTTCTCTGCTGTTCACAAAGTTCATCCTTCCAGATTATAAATTTTTTCAGCTATTATTCTGAATATGGGTGCAGCGCTTTTCGCACCTGAACGCCCGTTTTCAACAAACACACATAAGGCATATTTAGGATTATCTGCAGGAAAATATCCGGTAAACCAACCATGTACCTGTCTTTCTCCGTTTATTGATATACCTGTCTCAGCACTTCCTGTCTTTCCTGCGCATGAAACAATTTCGGATTTTGCTTGTTTTCCAGTTCCGTATTCAACAGTCTTTTTCATCATTTCAGCAATTAAAATTGCGGTATTTTCAGATATGACGCGCTCTTCTTTACCATACTTTAGTTGTTTTACAACATTAAAATCGTTATCGATTAAAGAGTCAAAACAATTAACAGATCGTTTCATACCGCCTGACGCTATTATTGCGCTTATTACAGCACCATGAACCGCAGTCCCCATCAAGTTACCCTGACCTATTGAAATGTTTGCAGCATCAGCCAAGTAGTAATTGTTTTTATCAGGTAAAACTCCTTGTTTCTGCGGAAAATTTATAGGAAAAATTAACTGTTCCGAAATCCCGAATTTCTTTGCCATGTCTATTATATTATTATAACCTGTTTTCATCCCAATGTCAATAAAAACCGAATTGCACGACATAACAAATGCATCTAAAACAGATAAACTTTGACTTTTTTCATGATTATTACACAAAAAATGTACATTTTCTATTTTTTTGTCTCCCGAACAAGCAAAAGTGTCTTCAAAATTTATAACATTATTTTCAAGTGCAGCGGCTGTGACTATTATTTTAAATATAGAACCCATGTCATAATTTTCAGTCGCTCTGTTAAGAAATGGTTTTGATTCATCATTTAAATAATCTTCAATCTTATTTCTGTTAAACGATGGAGATGATGCCATAGCAACCAGGTTAAATGTTGGAATTTCAATTAAAACTACACTTCCTGACACATCTCTTAAACTTTCCTGACATATATCTATAAATCTTTTATCAAGTGTAGTTTTTAAAGAAAACTGATTACTCTCCTTTTTAAAGGAAATTCCTGGCAACAAGGTGCCGGCAGCATCTTTTTTTATAAATGTTTTATTGGAATTACTTAAATAATCGTTCGCCGCATACTCAATACCAGCAACACCTTTATTGTCTGCCAGGTATCCTATTACAACCGAACCCGAATTATCATCTGAATATCTTTTGGTATCCTCAAAGATTTTAACATTATTATATCTTTTTATTAAGGCAGTATTATAATTCCAAGGTATGTTGATATATACAATATTATTTTTATATAGTTTATTAAAATTAGAATATGCATCTTTTCTATCAAGTAATTTACAAATTTCAAAGTCTTCGTCCTGATTTTCTGATTTAACTACAACAGCTATTTTTTTCTTTCCACCATTTGTAAAGTTAAGCAAATTCCTGTCATAAATATTACCTCTACTTGACGAAAGTAATAAGTCAGTACTGTTTTGCTGCCATGCTTTTTCTTCGTATTCTCCACCCTTTATACATGTTACTACTCCTAATCGAACAGATATTAAAATTAAACATGCAAAAATAAACGAAATAATAAAATACATCCTTTTCAACAAAACACCTCCCTGCTTTAGTTTAACTAAAACAGAGAGGTTTATCCTTATTTTTGTTTTCTTAAAATCGATTTTTCTGCACAATTATATTCGCATGGGATATAAATTTTCATCATAGCGTGTGGACATGCATCGATTTCATCGCCCTTTTCATTAAGCATTTTATCAACTTTAAGAGTTAGATAATCTCCGTCAGGACGCAAAATTTCAAGTGTGTCTCCTACTCTAAATTTATTTCTTTGTTCCACTTCAAGCAATTTCTTCTCTTCATCATAGCCCTTAACAATACCAACCAAATCATAGTATCTTATATATGAGCTATCAGTATAAATTTGTTGGTTACCGTCAGGTTTCCCGAAGAAAAATCCTGTTGTGTATTCTCTATGGCTGACCTTTTTTAATTCCTGATAATGTTTTTCATTGAATGGTTTGTTCTGCATCGCATCATTTAAAGCATCTGAATATGCCTTTGTGACTGTCGCAACATAGTATTCCGTCTTTACTCTTCCTTCTATCTTTAAACTGCTGACACCCGCTTCAACCAATTCTTTTAAATGATTTATCATGCACAAATCTTTTGAATTGTAAATAAAAGTACCGCGTTCATTTTCAAAAACAGGCATATATTCGCCAGGGCGTTTTTCTTCAACTAAATGATATTTCCAACGACAAGGATGTGCACACGCACCTAAATTGCTGTCTCTTCCTGTCATGTAGTTTGACAAAAGGCATCTGCCAGAATAAGAGATACACATAGCACCGTGCACAAAACACTCAATTTCAAGGTCTTTAGGGGTTTTTCTCCTTATTTCCTTTATCTCATCTATTGATAATTCACGAGCAACAATAATTCTCTTTGCACCCATTTTATACCACGCATTAGCGGATGCATAGTTTACATTGTTAGCTTGAGTACTGATATGGATATCTAAATCAGGTGCAACTGTACGCGCAATGTCAAAAAGACCTAAGTCACTTATAATTACAGCATCTGCACCCATATCAGCGACTTCTTTTATATACACTTTAAAATCTTCAATATCATCATTATGCGGAATAATATTAGCAGTTATATACACTTTCTTGCCACGGGCATGAGCATATTCAATACCTTCTCTAAGTTCGTCCAT
>JAFWXG010000211.1 GCA_017523005.1 Clostridia bacterium | reverse complement strand
ATTACTTGGCTTGTTTTTTGATTTTAATAAAATCCAGCTTGTTTTATCAGCAGGACTTTTAATTTTATCAATTCTTTTTATGACCACAAAAGCAAGTTTTTCTTCACTTTTACAAACATCATTTTTCTTGCAGAAATTTCAAAACAGAATATATGCTGAAACCATAACTTTACCATATAAACAAATAGTTTTATGGGGCATTATTTTTGGTATTGTTTCTGCGTTTTCAGGGATTTTGCCTGTTTTAGTCTTGTTTTTCATGTTTATAGGCGTTTGCTTTGCAGTTAAAAACATAAGTCTTTCATTACTTTTATATATCACAGTTTTACCATTTATGCCTACAATGGTTATGGTTGCAGGCGCGATTGCACTTTGTCTTATTTTAGGAGTAAAGACACATCTTTTCAGAGAAAGAATAGATTTTTCAGGCACATCACTAAACTTTTTCGTGTTTTTAATGATGGCAATGCTTTCATGGGGTGTTGTAAACTCTTATGATAAATTATCAAGCTTAAAAAGTGTAATGGTTTATATAGCGTTTATGCTTGTTTATTACCTGATAGTAAGGCTTATCAACAGCAAAGAAAAGTTGGTGAAAGCATTTTCGCTTTTGACTGTTGCTTCACTTGTTTGTTCTCTTTACGGAATTTATCAGTATTTTAACCCTGCAGAATTACAGGTTTGGCAGGATTCTGAAATGTTCAGTGAAATTTCGGGAAGAATAGTATCTTTCTTTGAGAATCCCAATGTTTACGGCGAATATTTAATTTTGATTATAATGATAAATGTTGCTCTGTTTGCGACCTTAAAAAGACCGCTTCTTAAGATTTGCACGCTCATTTTACTTGCACTTTCGGGTCTTTGCATGATTTTAACATACTCAAGAGGCTGTTGGATTGGTATTGCACTCGCGGTAGCACTGTTTCTCTTCATATATTCTAAAAAAGTGTTTTTGTTGTTTGCAGTACTTGGCGTTGTGGGACTTTTCTTCTTGCCCGAGTCTGTAATGACAAGACTTTTAAGTATAGGAAATTTGGCAGACAGCTCAACATCATACAGAGTTTATATCTGGCAAGGCACTATGAATATGCTTAAAGATTTCTGGGTAACAGGTATTGGTGTTGGTACATCTGCATTTAATCATGTTTATCCGATTTATGCCTTTGGTGCTATATCTGCACCGCATCCCCATAATTTATATTTACTTCTCTTAAGCGAGATGGGAATTTTGGGGCTTTTAGTGTTTGTTGTGTTAATGATAATGATGCTAAAAAAATTATTTGTGACAGCAAATAAATCTAAAGATAAAACGATTTCTGCATACTCAGCTGCGTTGTTTTCAGCACTTGTTGGATTTTTGGTGCAGGGAATATTTGATAATGTGTGGTATAATTACAGAGTATTTCTTTTGTTCTGGATAATAGTAGGATTAAGCGGTGCAGTCTGCTTAATTCACAAAAAAATGGAGGATAAGAAATGTTAAACATTATAAATGTTACATCTGATAAAAATATTGGCGGTGCAGGGCGTTGCATTTTAACTTTTCTTAAAAACTATGACAGAGAGAAGTTTAATGTAAAAGTTGTTGTTCCAAGGGGGAGCGCTTTAATTCCTTATATAGAGCAGACGGGCACAAAATTTATAGAAGCCGATGGCATTGCTGATATGTCATACAGCAAGGAAGGAACAAAATCGCTTAAGCAGATTTTAAAGCAGGAAAAACCAGATTTAGTTCATGCGCACGCATCTTTATCTGCAAGAATTGCTGCCAAAATGCTAAGAATTCCTGTGATTTATACTCGTCATTCAGTTTTTCCGAACCCCAAAAACATTACACACGGATTAGGAAAACTTAAAAACGGACTTATAAATAATTTAACCGCAAATAAGATTATTGCAGTAGCTAACGCTGCAAAAGACAATCTTACAGAGGCGGGCGTATCAGAAAAGAAAATTACTGTGGTAAAAAACGGCGTAGACCCGGTTAAAAAATATACCGCGGAAGAATTAGAACAGGCTCGAAATTTTTATGGATTAACTGAAGAAAATTTCGTGTTTGGTATGATAGCAAGAGTAGAAGACATTAAAGGTCATGATTTCTTTTTAGAAGCGGCACATACCTTAAGAGGAAAATTCCCCAATGCAAGATATTTTATATGCGGAACAGGAAGTTATGCCAAAAATGTCAAGCAGAAAATAAATGATTTGGACCTAAATGATGTGGTTATTTATTTAGGTCATGTAAACGATGTAACATCGGTTATGAATGTAATAAATGTAAATGTTAACGCATCTTACGGCACAGAAGCTACAAGTCTTTCGCTTTTAGAGGGCATGAGCTTGGGGAAACCAATTGTTGCATCAAATTACGGCGGAAATCCCGAACTTGTTGAAAATAGCATTAACGGAATGCTTTTTGAAAGTAAGAATAAAGATGAGTTGGCTGATTGTATGCAAAAAATTATGGAAAATAGGGACTTGTACGAAACCTTGTGTGAAGGCGCGAAAAAACTTTATGAAGAAAAATACACATCAGGGATTATGACGAAAAATATTGAAAATGTTTACTTTGAAACACTTAAAAGGGGGAGAACAAAATGAAAGCAACACAAAAGAAGAAAATAACATTTATTGATGTTGTTATAGTTTTACTTATCGTGTGTGTTTTCGCTGGTTGTTTTTATTATCTTTTCAGCAAGAAGATAGTACAGACCAACAAGGAAGGAAATAAATTCGGATACACATTAAGACTTTCAGACATCGAAAAAGAAGTTGCAGATCAGGTTGATGTAGGGGAT
>JAFWXG010000210.1 GCA_017523005.1 Clostridia bacterium | reverse complement strand
ATGCCTGCACCTGCTGTAAAATACGCAGATAATCAGGAAGAATTACATACTATGCACGAAATTTTAATAGAAAGCTTTGCTGAAATTTCAGAATATTCAAAGAGTGCGGGTATTGTAACAGCTCTTGAAAATCAGTCAGTGATACGCCGTGCAGACTCTACAATAAAGGATGTAAGGCATATTTTAGACTCAGTTCCTGATTTAAGATATGTTTTTGATGCGGGAAATTTCTTCTGTGTAAGGGAAGACGCGTTAGAGGGATACGAAGCCTTAAAAGACAGAATTGTTCATTCTCATTACAAAGACTGGGCTTTCGTTGAAAATGGCGGATTTGAGCGCGAAAATATGAAGAATTTTGACGGAATACCTTATGGAAAAGGTGAAATTCCGCTGGAAGAGATTTCAAAGCGACTTATAAAAGACGGATTTAACATAAAAGTTGTTTTGGAATATAATGCTTTAAGCAAAACTATCGACCAGTTAGGCGAATGTGCTGACTTCCTGGTTAAAATGTTTAATTAAGAAAAGAGATGAGCTTTAAGTTGGACAAACAAAAATTTTGGAAATTTTTTGGGATATTTACAGGTATTTTACTTGGGTTTGTTGTGCTTTTGCTTGTTGTACTTATCCCTTTTAATGGTTTTAACAAGACAGTGAATTTAGAGTCGCTTTCAGCTTATGAAGGCGGAAGAAAAAATGTTCTTATTGTAGGTACTGACCAGAGCGGTCTTAGAGCAGATGTAATTTTGATTGCATCATTTCCCGACGGAAAGGGAAGTGTCAATGTTGCGTCAATTCCAAGAGATACAAGAATGAAACTGACTTCAGGCAGTCAGAAAATTAACACAGCTCTTGCCATTGGCGGAGAGGAAATGTTAGTGGATAAAGTGAAAGGCGTCACAGGAATTGAAATCCACGATTTTGTAAAGGTAAATTTTAAAGCGGTGGAAGAAATTGTGGATAAACTCGGCGGTGTGAGATTTGATGTGCCGCAGGATATGAAATATAATGACCCCGAACAAGACCTTTACATTGACTTAAAAGAAGGTATGCAACGCTTAAACGGCGAGAATGCACTTAAACTTTTAAGGTTCAGAGGCTATGCGATGGCAGATATTGAAAGAACAAAAGTACAAAGAGAGTTTCTTCATGCTGCATTTGAGCAAAAAGCAAAATTAAGATACATATTTAAAATTCCGTCAGTGATGAGTTCCGTTTCCGAAAATATGGTAACTTCTGTTAGCAGTTCGGATGCACTTTCGTATGTGATGCGAATAAAAGATAAAAGCGACGAAGGATTTAATTCTGTAGAATTGCCTTATTATTTAAGCGGTTCTTATGTAATTATAACCCCCGACGGAGTAGCTGATACGGTTTCACAATATTTTGAATAAAAAAAGGGCGAACGCCCTTTTTTTGTTACTCCAAGTCGATTTGCATATTAGTTTTCGGTACAGCAATTTGTCTTGGAATAAGTCCGTTTTCGCTCTTTAAAAGAGATAGCGAACCAAGCAATATGTGAGCAAGACCAAACCCGAATAATCCTGAACCGCATTTTTCATTACATTCCTTTATCGCAAGACCGCCAAACATGGTTAAAAGACCCGCACCGATTGCAATAAATCCGCATTTGATTTTCATTTTTTATATCTCCCTTTCATGATAAAAAAGTTTTGTGGCAAAGATTTTTTTAAAAATTCTGCCCGACAACTTTATTTTGCAATTTTTTTCAGAAAAAATGCAAAAAAGACTTGATATTTTAGTTAAAACAAGGTAAAATATTATGAACGAAGTTTTTGGAGGTTTATGAAATGAGTGACATTAAAAAAATAGCTATTTTGACAGGCGGCGGAGATTGCCCCGGATTGAACCCTGTTATAAGAGCAGTTGTCAAAACAGCTATTGAAAAATATGGACTTGAAGTTGTTGGTATCGAAAACGGATATCATGGTTTATATCGTAAGAGATTTGTGCCTCTTACATTAGATAGAGTACAGGAAATTATAGGTGTCGGCGGAACTATTTTGCATAGTTCTAACAAGGATAATCTTTTTGCGTACCCGGTTCGTGACGAAAACGGAAAAATCGTTAAAGACGAAAATGGTAAGATTGTATGCGAAGATGTATCGGATAAAGCAGTTGAAAATTTAAAAGAAGCAGGAATTGATGCACTCTTCATTTTAGGCGGCGACGGTACACTTACATCAGCAAGAGATTTTGCAAGAAAAGGCGTTAAAGTCATGGGCATTCCAAAGACAATTGACAACGATTTAGCTTGCACAGACTTCACTTTTGGATTTGATACTGCAATCTCTGTTGCTTGCGAAGGACTTGACAGAATTCGTACTACAGGTAGAAGTCACCACAGAATAATGGTTGTTGAAATTATGGGCAGAGATGCAGGCTGGCTTACTTTACACGCAGGTATTGCCGGTGCAGCAGATGTAATTTTAATTCCTGAAATTCCTTATGATATAAATAAAGTTGCAGAAAAAATTATAGATGATAAAAAGATGGGAAAAACTTTCTCTGTAGTAGCTGTTGGAGAGGGTGCAAAATCTAAAGACGGAAAACAGGTAATTTTGAAAATCCGCGAAGATTCTCCGGACCCGATTCGATTGGGCGGTGTAGGTATGATTGTTGCGGATGAGCTTGAAAGCTTAGTTGGTTCTGAGGCTCGTGCTACAGTTTTGGGTCACATTCAAAGAGGCGGTTCTCCAACTGCTCATGACCGTGTATTATCTACAAGATACGGCTACGCAGCTGTTGAGTATGCTATGCAGGGTAAATTCGGCAACATGGTTATTTTACAAGGAAATGAAATCAAATATGCTTCATTAGAAGATGTAATCGGACAGAAAACTAAAAATGTAGAACCTGATTGTGAATTGGTAAAAGTTGCAAAAGCTATGGGCATTTCGTTTGGTGACTAATTCTAAACTGTCACTACAAATGTTGTCACACAGATAGTAATTCTGTTCTTTTAGGAGGGTACAATGAAAATTTATGAAGAGCTTCAGGCAAGAGGCCTTATTGCGCAGGTAACAGACGAAAAAGAAATTCGCGAGCTTGTAAATAACGGGGGTGCAAAATTCTATATTGGTTTTGACCCGACAGCTGACTCACTTCATGTAGGTCATTTTATGGCGCTTTGCCTTATGAAACGCTTGCAGATGGCAGGAAATACTCCTGTTGTATTGCTTGGTGGCGGTACAGGCCATGTCGGAGATCCGTCGGGAAGAAACGATATGCGTTCTATGATGGATGCTGACACAATAAATCACAACTGTGAATGCTTTTTAAAACAAATCAGCAAATTTATTGAGTTTGGCGAAGATAAGGCTATTGTTGTCAATAATGCTGATTGGCTTCTTAAACTTAATTATGTTGAGCTTTTGCGTGAGGTTGGCGCTCATTTCTCTGTAAATAATATGCTCCGCGCAGAATGTTACAAACAAAGAATGGAGAAAGGCTTAACATTTTTAGAATTTAACTACATGATTATGCAGTCTTATGACTTTCT
>JAFWXG010000209.1 GCA_017523005.1 Clostridia bacterium | reverse complement strand
CGCCCTTATATTAGAAATTGCATTTGTTACAAACCAAAATGATTTAAAGAAACTCCTTGATGATAAATTTTTAGATAAAGTTGCACAGGGAATATGTAACGGAACAGTTGAAGCATTGTCAAAAATAGAATAAAATTACCAAAAATCCTCTTGTTTCATAAACTGAAATCAGGGGGATTTTTTTGTATGACATTTTAAAATTTAATATTATAAATTCAACGCCCGATATAAACCAAGAGGTAATGGATTACGGAGTCGAGATGATAGGCGCACCGCTTGAGTGGAGTGAAACCATGGGAGAGGGAATAAAGGTTGGGGTAATTGACACCGGAGCAGATATTACACATCCCGACTTAAAAGACAGAATAAAGGAATACAGGAATTTTACAAACGAAGAAACAGATGAAGACTTAAACGGACACGGAACTCATGTGACAGGAATAATTGCAGCGTCTTATAATGGTTTAGGGGTTGTAGGGGTAGCGCCGAAATGTGATGTTTATGTTGCAAAAGCGTTTAAAAAAGACGGAACGGCAGAAAACTTATCTATATCGGAAAGTCTTAAATGGCTTATACAAAAAGGTGTACATGTAATAAATATGTCGTTTGCATCGGATAGTCCGTCAGAAGAAATAAGAAGACAAATAGTAAGAGCGTATCAAAATGGAATTATATTGATTGCTGCAGCAGGAAATGATGGAAGTTTAAGTCATCAGGGTATCGGTTATCCTGCGAAATGGAAAGAAGTTATCGCAGTTACTGCAGTTGACATAGACCACAAACACGCAGATTTTAGTTCATGCGGAAAAGAAGCGTTGCTTGCAGCACCGGGTAAAGAGATATATTCAACTTTTATCAATAATTCATATAAAGCCTTGAGTGGAACATCTATGTCTACGCCTTTGATTTCGGGAGCTGCAGTGTTATTTCAAAGTAAAGCGTATAAGCGGTTTGGAAGATATCTTTCGCCTGAAGAAATGAGACTTATGCTTTGTATGTATGCTGATGATTTTGGGGAAAAGGGGCGTGACAACTGCTATGGATTTGGAGTGTTTTCATTTGGGAGAATAAAATAAAAGTTGCCGTATGGCAACTTTTTTATTTGGTTAAATCCTTAACAACCTCGCTTGCAATTAAAAGTCCGGCTGAAGCGGGAACAAATGCTGTACTTCCTGGTGCATGACGATTATTTTCTTCGCTTGCAACAGCAGAAATAGGTTGCTCTGTTGAAAACAACACTTTGACATTTTTGATACTTCTTTTTGAAAGTTCTTTTCGCATCACTCTTGCAAGCGGACATACAGAGGTTTTTGAAATATCCGAAATTTCCAAAAGGTCAGGGCGTAGTTTGTTTCCAGTACCCATTGAAGAAATTATAGGAATATTTTTTTCCTTACATAGCCTTATAATTTCAATTTTGGATGTTACAGTATCAATAGCGTCAATAACATAGTCGTAATCTTCAAAATTTATTTCGCAAGTTTCAGCAGTAAAAAACAGGGGGTAGCAAATCACTTTGCAATTTGGGTTAATATCTATGAGTCGCTCTTTCATCACATCTGTTTTTTTCATTCCTATAGTGGAATGTAATGCTATAATCTGACGGTTGATATTACTTAAGCTTATTGTATCATTGTCAACAATGGCAATAGTTCCAATACCGCATCTTACAAGTGCTTCTGCGACATATCCTCCAACTCCGCCGATGCCAAACAACAGCACTTTTGAATTATTAAGTTTTCTTATAGCTTCTTTTCCTAAAACACATTCGGTTCTGATAAATTCTTCAGACATCGTATCTCTCCAATAATCTATTTTAATTAAATTTTATCACAAATTTTTCCAAAATTCAACTTGATTTGTTTAAATTTATTTGTTATTATGTATATACAAAAGAAAAGGAGATAATAATATGGCAACATATAACTATTCAGCAATAACCCCCGAAATTTATTCGCTTGCAGATTTATGTGAAAAAAACAGTAATATAGACCCTGAACTTTATTCAGTTCATGAAGTAAAGCGTGGATTGAGAGATTTAGACGGAAAAGGCGTAGTAACGGGCCTTACCGAAATTTCGACAATAAATGCTTTTAGAAATGTTGACGGAAAGCAAGTGCCCATAGACGGGGAATTGTTTTACCGCGGAATACCTATTGAGAAAATAGTAGACGGTTTTGAAAAAGACGGAAGAAACGGTTATGAAGAAACCGTATATCTTCTTTTGTTTGGCGAACTTCCAAGCGTTAAAAAACTTGAAGAGTTTAACGATTTGTTAGTACACTACAGAAAGTTGCCAAGAAATTTTGTCAGGGATGTAGTGATGAAGGCGCCTAATTCAGATATTATGAATTCACTTGCAAGAAGCGTTCTTACCCTGTATTCTTACGACAAAAACGCAAATGACATTTCAATCCCTAATGTATTGCGTCAATGTATACAGCTTATTGCAAATTTCCCGATTTTATCGGTGTATGCTTATCAGGCATACAGACATTACGGAAAAGGAAAAAGTCTTTATATTCATAACCCAGACCCAAAACTTTCTACTGCAGAAAACATTTTAAGACTTTTAAGACCCGATAAGAAATATACAGAGCTTGAGGCGAAACTTTTAGACCTATGTCTGGTTTTGCACGCTGAACATGGGGGCGGTAACAATTCTACATTTACAACCCATGTTGTCACTTCATCAGGGACTGATACTTACTCATCCGTTGCAGCATCGCTTTGTTCTTTGAAAGGACCAAAACATGGCGGTGCGAATATTAAGGTAACAGCAATGTTTGAAGATTTAAAGAAAAATGTAAAAGATTGGGAAGACGATGAAGAAATAAGAGAATATCTGATTTCTTTGTTGGATAAAAAAGGATTTGATAACAGCGGATTGATTTACGGAATGGGACATGCTGTATATTCACTTTCTGACCCAAGAGCAAATATCCTAAAGAAACATGTTGAGCAACTGTCAAAAGAAAAGGGAAAATTAAAGGAATATTCTCTTTATACCAAGGTAGAAGACTTAGCCCGTGCAGTTATTGCTGAAAAGAGAAAAATATATAAGGGTGTAAGTCCGAATATTGATTTTTATAGTGGTTTAGTCTATTCAATGCTTGATTTACCCCCAGAGCTTTACACGCCAATTTTTGCAGTTGCGCGTGTTGCAGGCTGGAGCGCACACCGAATAGAAGAGATTATAAATTCAAATAAAATTATTCGCCCTGCATATAAATCGGTGGCAACATCAAAAGACTATATCCCAATTATAGACAGAAAATAAAAGAAAGGAACTTCTGTTCCTTTCTTTTTTGTTTTTACTTGTCAAATGTCAAATTATGTGGTAGAATAGATTTAACTTAAGTTAAATCTATTCAGCTAAATTCGCTTGACGGCGAGCTGAATTGTGCATCAATTCCATGTTGTTTTTTGAAAGCAGAAGGAGAGAATATGAAGAACAAAACTAAAAAAGCCATCCTTATGGTTACTCTTATAGTGGCGTTTTGTGTTTTGATGGCGGTAATTGATGGAATACTTAAAGCAGATTATATTATTAAGTCAATCATAAAGCTTGTACTGTTTTTAATATTACCTGCACTATATTCATTGTGCGATAAGGATATAAAGATTAAGGAAGTATTTATTCCTGAAATGAGTGGGCTTAAGCTGGCAATAATTTTAGGTGCATTAGTTTATGTAATTATTTTAGGTGGATATTTTTTCTTTAAAGATTTTTTTGATTTTTCTTCAATAACTACTTCGTTGACAAATAATATTGGTGTTACAGGAAATAATTTTATATTTGTTTCACTGTATATTTCTTTTGTAAATTCTCTGTTGGAAGAGTTTTTCTTCCGCGGATTTGCTTTTATAACACTCAAAAGGATAACCAGTAGAAGGTTTGCCTATTTATTCAGTGCGACAGTATTTGCGGTTTATCATATAGCAATGATGATTGGTTGGTTCAGCCTTGATTTATTCTTAATTATTATGGCAGGACTTTTTGCAAGTGGACTTATATTTAATTATCTTAATGAAAAAAGCTTAACTGTTTATCCGTCGTGGCTCGTACATATGTTTGCTAATTTTGCTATCAATACAATAGGCTTTATATTATTTGAAATTATTTGATAAAAGAACATAAAATGGATTCAACGAAGTGAGTATATCCACAAAGATAGTTGCATCTAAACCTTATATCTCTTATAATATATAATATATGTAACAACCCTTGCAAGCAAGCATTTTTACTTTTAGTAAAATGATTTTGTGGCATCTAAATTATGCAGTCTTTACATAACGGTTTTATGCTCTGCATAAAATCATTTATCGAGTGGCATCCAGGTTGCAACATAGATAGGCAATTCTCAAATATATGGGAAGGTGATTGTATGAATATTTTAGACGAAATAAAGTACTACAAAGTATTAGCGGAAAAATGGCCGACAAAAAAAGATGTTATGTCGGAAATTATCAATTTGCAGGCAATACTTAGTTTGCCAAAGGGTACAGAACATTTTATAAGTGATATTCATGGAGAATATGAGCATTTTAACCATATTCTTAGAACAGCATCGGGAGTTATAAGATCGAAAATTTATGATGTATATAAAAACGAATTGTCAACAGAAGAGCAAATTAAGCTTTCTAATTTGATTTATTATCCCGAGAAGGTTTTGGAGATCAGCCCTAAAAACAAAGAATGGATTGAACAAAATCTTATAAGACTGATAGAAATATGCAAGATTGCTTGCGGAAAATATACTCGTTCAAAGGTAAGAAGGGCGTTGCCTGAAAAATACGCTTACATCATTGACGAACTTTTGAATTGTAACTTAAATAATATAAATAAAGAAAAATATTATAATAAAATTATCGAATCTATCATTGATTTAGGTTGTGCTGAGGATTTTCTTATTGAGATTGCAGGATTGATAAGAAAGCTGTCGATAGACCATTTACATATAGTTGGAGATGTTTTTGACAGAGGTGTAAGACCTGATATTGTCATGGATATATTGCTTGACATAAGAATGGTTGATATACAATGGGGAAACCACGATGTTATATGGATGGGTGCAATGATGGGGTCGGAGGTTTGTATTGCGGTTGTTGTTGCAAACAGTTTAAAATACGGTAACACCCTGCTGTTGGAAGAAGGATATGGGGTAAGCCTTCGCCAACTTGAGAATTTTGCCAATAAATATTACACGGGGAAAAACAGTGTTGAGAGAATGTACAAGGCAATATCTGTCATGAGATTTAAGCTGGAAGATGAAACGATGATGTCTAATCCTGAATTTTTGATGTCGGAAAATACAAAACTGGACAAAATCGATTTTTCCAATATGACATGGTGCGGACATAAACTTAATACTGATGAATTTCCCACAATAGACAAGTCAAATCCAAAAAGTCTGACAGATGAGGAAAATGACATCATTCAAGGACTCAGAAATAGCTTTATACACAGCGAAAAAATGCAAAAACATTTGAATTTTATGTTTTCAAAGGGCAGTATTTATCTGTGCTTCAACGGAAATCTGCTGTACCACGGCTGTGTCCCGTTAGATAACGATGGTAATTTTTCTGTCTTTTTACACAAAGGAAAAAAATATTCCGGCAAAGCATATATGGATTTTTGCGAAAGAAAATTAAGAGAAGCTTACAAGAAAAAGACCAAGTCGTTAGTTGACTTTGCGTGGTTTTTGTGGTGTTCTCCTCATTCGCCTTTGTTTGGGAAAAAGAATATGGCAACATTTGAGAGAATGTATATAGATGATGCAAAAGTCCACAAAGAGGAAAAACAGCCGTATTTTTTGCTTTGGGATGATGAAGAGCTCTGTAATAAAATTATGAGAGAGTTTGGCGTTAACTGCAAGTACGGACATATTATAAACGGACATATCCCTGTAAGATTTAAGGATGGAGAAAGTCCCGTTAAAGCAAACGGAAAACTCATTCTCATTGACGGAGGAATGTCAACCTCATACCGTAAACAAACAGGAATAGCGGGCTACACTTTGATAT
>JAFWXG010000208.1 GCA_017523005.1 Clostridia bacterium | reverse complement strand
TTTTTAATAATCCTGCACTAAACAAGACTTAAAAGCTGGTTTGGCTTGTCTATTACAATATCTGCGCCATTTTCTATTAGTTCTTGCTTTTCACGAAAGCCCCATGAAACACCGACAGTATATAGTCCTGCGTTTTTGCCTGTTTGCATATCTGTGCCTGTGTCACCTACATATATAGCTTCGCTTTGGCTTAATTCTGCCAATTTCAAAACTTCTTCGACCATGTCAGGCTCTGGCTTTAACGAGTATCCCATGCCTCCGCCTATTACAAAGTCAAACAAATCTTTCTCAAAGAAACACGGCAAAACCTCTTTTACTGTGGAATACGGCTTATTAGATGTTACTGCAAGAACAATTCCCATTTCCTTTAATTTCTTTAAGGTTTCGGGCATATTTTCAAAATGTGCAGTCTTGTATGACGAGTTGCTGTCATACATTTCCATATATTTATTATAGACTTTTTGAAAATTCTCATCTGTGTCGGAATTACTTGCATTTAATGCCCTGTGAATTAAAACATTTGCACCATTTCCCGCAAAATATTTATATTTTTCCTGTTCGTTTTCAGGGAGTCCGTAAAACCTAAGTGCTGTGTTGCAAAAATGGGCAATACTCGGGACAGTATCAAGTAGTGTTCCGTCTAAGTCAAATATTACTGCTTTTATCATAAAAAATCCCTTTCCGTAAAAAACAAGGGTGTTTAAAAACATAGGTTTTTAAACACCCTTACCTTTGGGGATAGGAAAAAATGCGTAGAACGGACAAACCGAGCCAAAGCGAAGCTTTGGGATACCCGAAGCTGTATGTGTATACAGCGAGAGGTGAGGTTTGTTCGTAGCGTAAAACATGAATAAAAGAAAAATTTTCAATTTTTCAACATAAATTTTATATTATCTTATAAATATAAACTTCCGAACCCTTTCAATATCCCGTTTTACGCGGTCTACACTTTTTTAACATCCCCTTCTATAGTGTGTTAATATCTACAAGTGTTACATTGTCGGGGGTGTATTTACTTCTTAGGCTGTCTGCCATCGCAATCGCTGTATCAATAGAAGTAAGACACGGAACTGCAAGCTCTATTGCCTTTCTTCTCATGATAACACTGCTTCTTGTAGGAATTCTTCCTTTTTTGGAGGTTGAAATAATGTAATCAACCTTTCCGCTTGCAATGAGTGTCAGGCAGTTTTCGTCGCCCTCGTCAATTTTTTCTACCAATATGTTGTCAATACCAGCCTCAGTCAGTACTTTTGATGTTCCTGTTGTTGCATAAATGGTAAAGCCCATTCCCTGGAATTTGCGGGCAACATCTGCAATTTCAGGCTTGTCGGTATCGCGGACAGTAATCAAAACACCGCCCGATTTCTTCATGGTATATCCTGCAGCAAGCAAGCCTTTGTAGAGCGCCTCGTCGAAGTTTGGCGCTACACCTAAAACTTCGCCTGTTGATTTCATTTCAGGTCCTAACTGCGTATCCACATCATAAAGCTTTTCAAATGAGAACACAGGAACTTTAACCGCAATATAATCGTCAGCCTTATGAAGTCCTGTTCCGTAACCCATATCCTTTAATCTTTCGCCTGTCATAACTCTAGTTGCAAGGTCAATCATAGGAATGTTTGTAACCTTACTGATATAAGGAATTGTTCTTGACGAACGGGGGTTAACTTCGATTACATATACTTTGTTCTGGTATACTACATACTGAATGTTTACCAAACCTACTGTTTTTAGTGAAATTGCAAGTGATTTTGTGTAATCTACCACATTATCAATAACTCTTTGCGGTAAGTTTCTTGCAGGGTATACCGCGATAGAGTCGCCAGAATGGATACCCGCTCTCTCAACATGCTCCATAATACCAGGAATTAAAATATCTTCGCCGTCGCAGATTGCGTCAACTTCAATTTCAATACCGCCTAAGTATTTATCAATCAAAACAGGGTTTTCAATGCCGTTCTGCAGGATAATGTCCATATATTCCATGATGTCGGCATCCTCGTGAGCAATAATCATGTTCTGACCGCCGAGAACATAAGACGGTCTAACCAAAACAGGATAGCCTAAATTGTTTGCCGCCGCAATCGCCTTTGATTTTGAGAATACGGTATAACCTTTTGGCTGTGAAATATCTAACTGTTCAAGTAATTTATTAAATCTTTCTCTGTCTTCGGCAAGGTCGATACTGTCATTCTGAGTACCCATAATGCGGATACCAGCCTGTTCTAATGATTTTGCAAGCTTTATTGCTGTCTGACCGCCAAACGCAACCACAACACCATAAGGATGCTCGGTGCGACAGATATTTAACGCATCTTCAACTGTTAAAGGTTCAAAATAAAGTCTGTCTGCGGTATCGAAGTCGGTAGAAACTGTTTCGGGATTGTTGTTTACAATTATAACCTCAAAGCCTTTTTTCTTTAATGACCAAACACAATGAACTGACGCGTAGTCAAACTCAATACCCTGACCGATTCTTATCGGGCCAGAACCGAAAACAATTACTCTCTTGTTTGGGAGTTTGTTGTAGTTTATGAACTGTGTAGCTTCGTTTTCTTCATCGAATGTTGCATAGAAATACGGTGTTTCAGCACCAAACTCTGCCGCACAGGTATCTACCATTTTATAAACAGGGCGAAGTGGCTCTGTTACCTTTTGTTTTGCGTGTTTCTCAATAACAGAATCCAAAAATCCCATGCGTTTTGCTTCCACATAAAGCTCAGGTCTTAAGAAATCTTCACGGAGCTGTGCTTCTAAGTCTGCAATATTCTTAATCTTTGACAAGAACCATTTATCGATTTTTGTAACATCATAAATATAGTCAAGCGAAATACCGCGTTTGATTGCGCTGTAAATTACAAACAAGCGTCTGTCGTCGCAACGGGAAATTGCTTCTTTACATTCTTCATCAGAAAGCTCTTCAATCGCAGGCATATTTAAGTCTAAAATGCCGAGTTCAGCGCCACGAACCGCTTTCATAAGCGCCTCTTCAAACGACTGACCAATAGACATAACTTCGCCTGTCGCTTTCATCTGTGTTCCAATCTTACGAGCTGCATAAACAAATTTGTCAAACGGCCATTTGGGGAATTTTACTACAACATAGTCAATAGCAGGCTCGAAACAAGCACTTGTTTTACCTGTAACTGCGTTTGTGATTTCGTCTAATGTGTAGCCGATTGCAATTTTTGCCGCAACTTTTGCGATAGGATAGCCTGTTGCTTTAGACGCAAGCGCAGAAGAGCGTGAAACACGGGGGTTTACTTCAATTACTGCGTATTCAAAGCTGTCTGGCTTTAACGCGAACTGACAGTTACAACCGCCCTCAACCTCTAATGTATCAACAATCTGCAACGCAGCGTTGCGAAGCATCTGAAATTCTTTTGATGAAAGAGTAACTGCAGGAGCAATAACAATGGAGTCGCCTGTGTGTACGCCAACAGGGTCAAAGTTTTCCATACTGCACACTGTAATTGCGTTGCCGTTTTTATCGCGAATTACTTCAAACTCAATCTCTTTCCAGCCAGAAATACATTTTTCTACTAAAATCTGGTCAATCGGGGACTGCATGATACCGCCGTGAGCAATAGTTCTAAGCTCGTCCATGGTTTCTGCAATACCGCCGCCGCTGCCACCTAATGTAAATGCAGGACGGATAATAACAGGAAGTCCGATTTGTTCTGTAAATTCCACCGCATCTTCTACAGTTGTTACAACCTTTGACGGAATACATGGCTGATTTATTGATTCCATGGTATCTTTAAAGCTTTGACGGTCTTCTGCTTTGTCAATAGTTTCAGGCTTTGCACCCAAAAGCTTTACATTATGCTCGTCCAAAAATCCCTCTTTTGCAAGCTGCATAGAAAGAGTAAGACCTGTCTGTCCGCCAAGTGATGACAAAATACTGTCAGGCTTTTCTTCAATGATAATTCTTTTAATAATATCAAGTGACAAAGGCTCAATATAGATTTTATCTGCAACATGCTTGTCTGTCATAATAGTTGCGGGGTTTGAGTTTACCAGAACAACCTCAATACCATCTTCTTTTAAAGCTTTGCACGCCTGAGTTCCTGCATAGTCAAACTCTGCCGCCTGACCAATTACAATAGGACCGGAACCGATAACCAAAACCTTTTTTATATCTGCATTTCTTCCCATGGTACTCCTCCTTAACTTAATTTAAACTGTCTGAAAAGTTCTTGAATAAGAACGAATTATTCTGTGGACCGGGACAAATACAAGGACTAAACTGCACCGAAACACAAGGCAATCCTTGATATTCCAATCCCTCTACAGTGTGGTCGTTTGCGTTTTCCATAATTACTTTCACACCTTCTGGAAGTCCTTCTTTACTTACTGTATAGCCGTGATTTTGGCTTGTTATATACATTTTTCCGTTTCTTAAATCTTTAACAGGCTGATTTGCGCCTCTGTGTCCGAATTTCAAAGCGGTAACATCTGCTCCCATAGCAAGTGCCATGAGCTGATGTCCAAGTCCTATACCGAGCATAGGGACTTTTTTATCCATTAAGCTTTTGATTTCAGCAATTATTGCGGTGTTTTCTTTTGGATTTCCGGGACCGCCCGACAATACAACTCCGTCTGCCTTTAATTCTGTAATTTCTTTTGCTGTTGTGCCTGCAGGAACTTTAATTACATTA
>JAFWXG010000207.1 GCA_017523005.1 Clostridia bacterium | reverse complement strand
TGAAGACCAACAAGGTTATAAAGGGGTTCTATTTTGAAGGCCCGTTTATAAATGTGAAGTATGGCTGTAACAGTGACTTAAATCCATGGAGTCCTGATAATATTCCCGAAGAGCAGTATAAAGCCTTTGTTGACGAAGCGGGAACTTATGCAAAGGTTTGGATTACTGCACCTGAAAGAGCTGATATCAAAGGTTTTGCTGAATATGCAAGAAAAGTAAATCCCGAAGTTGTATTTGCGGTTGGACACAGTGAGGCAACACCAATGCAGATAAGGGCTATGGGCAAGTACAGACCGACTCTCCAGACACATTCAATGTGTGCTACAGGCAGAGTGCCTGTCTGTGGCGGTACACGCGGATACGGTCCAGACGAATACTGCTTTAAAGAGTCTGAAGTATATACAGAATTGATTTGTGACTCTCTTGGAATTCATGTGCATCCCGAAATGCAACAATTACTTATTCATAATAAGGGAATTGATAAAGTTATCCTTGTTACCGATTCGACTATGGATGACTGTGAAAATCCTCCGGAATTGGCACATATTACTGACCTTAACTTTGACCATAACGGCGGGTTGGCAGGCAGTAGACTTACTATGGACCAGGCTTGCAAAAATATAATGACTAACACAAACTGCGGTATTGCGCAGGCATTTTTAATGGCATCAACAAACCCTGCTAAAGCAATTAAAATGGACGAAGAAATTGGTTCTATTGATATTGGCAAAAAAGCTGACTTGGTATTTGTTGATGATAAATTCAATGTAAAACAAGTAATGTCAGAAGGCAAAATGGTGTGTTGATTAAGGAGTAATACAAAATGGAAAATTTGTTTTTTGGTTTTAAATGTGACGAATTTGAATTTGAAGATACAAAAGGAATGGTAGTATTCCCTGACTGTAAACCTAATGGTAAAATAGCATTTAAGACAGAATACTGGGGAGCTTTTCCTGAACTTGAAATTGAACTTTTAAAAAGAGGTTTTCATGTTGTGGGTATGTTTAACAAAACCCGTCTTGCAAACAAAGATGACTGTGATAAAAAAGCAAGATTTATTGAATTTGTATCCGAAAAATATTCATTGGATAAGAGATGTGTTTTAGTAGGAATGAGTTGCGGTGGTGCACAGGCTATAAATTTCACAAGCTATTATCCTGAATTTGTATCTTTGCTTGTTATTGATGCTCCTGTTATAAATTTTCTTGATTTTCCCGGTAGATACGACAAGTTTGAAGATGTGTGGGAGAAAGAATTTAAAGTTGCATACCCTAATGTAAAGCGTTCTGATATCTTTATGTTAGAACAAAATCCAATTAACCGTCTTCCAAAAGTAATTGAAGCTAAATTACCTGTTATAATGCTGTACGGAACGGAAGATAACACAGTTGATTATTCGTTGAATGGAAGATTGCTTGAAGAAGCATATTCTGACAATAAAGACTTGCTTACAGTTATACCAAGAAACTTCCAGGGACATCATCCGCATGGTCTCTTAAAGGAATCAGATAGATTAGCTGATATGGTAATGGAAAAGTTGGGATAAACTATGGAAAAAGAGATATTTAAAGGCGGAGCAATGCTGTCGCCTGTACCACCTGTTATGGTATCGTGTGGAGATGAAGAAAACAGAAATATTCTTACAGTTGCCTGGACAGGCACGATGTGCACAAACCCACCCGTGACCTATATATCTGTAAGACCTACTCGCCATTCACATTCCATAATCTCTGAAACAGGTGAGTTTGTTATAAACTTAGTTCCCTCAAAATTGGTTTCGGTGTGTGATACCTGTGGCGTTAAAAGCGGGAGAGATATAGATAAATTTCAGGAGTTTAATTTACATCATGAAAAGGGTAGTAAAGTTGACGCCCCTATAATTAAGGAGTGTCCTGTAAATATAGAGTGTAAAGTCCGTGAAGTTATTAGTCTTGGAACGCACGATGTATTTATTGCCGATATTCTGGCAGTTCAAGTGGATAAATCTCTTATTGATAAAGAAGGTAAAATAAAGCTCTGGAAAGCAGATTTGATTGCCTACGCCCATGGTAGTTATTATACATTGGGAAAACATTTAGGTGATTTTGGTTTTTCGGTAAGAAAGAAGAAAAAAGCTCGGCGATAGCCGAGCTTTTTATATGTTTAATTTATTATATAAGTTTTCGATTTCAGTTTGTTTTTTGGCTGTCATAAATCCTGTTTCTTTTATCTCGGACAGTGCATGGTCACGACCTGATGAAAAGAAAATGCGAAACCATCTTTTGATTTGATAATATGGGAGAAGATACGGCAATTTTTTTGACATTGGATAATAAGTTTCCATCTGTTTTCTTGTAAGGAAGACTCTACTTGTTAAATGTTTTAATTTTCCACCTTTTTCGATTTGAGAAAGAGCAACATTGGTTTCAATAGTGCCAAATACGCCTGCGTTTAACACAAAGTCTTCTAATTGTTTTGAAAAATCTGTGTGTTCTTCGTCTGAAAACCATACAGTTGCAAGCTTTAAAACTGCTTTGTAAAAATCAAGCAAACCAGCTTTCTCAAACAATGCGTAAACCTTTTCTTCGGATAAGTCCATTTTTTCTTTTATAATCCACAAATCCAGAAAAGCTTTAATTCCAATTCCGCCCGCCTTAAAATGTTTTGCCATATGCACTATATGGTAAAACAGAAAAAATTCATGGTTCATAGAAAGCTGATAAGGATTGTCATCTGCAGGTGTTGTATTTTCCCATACAGTGTTTAAAATATGTTCAATATTTTCGTTTGTTCCGTCTAATGAAAAATGAAGTTCAATGTGGATGCCCTGCGGAGTTTTAAAGGTAATATCATGAGTTCCTTTTAGTCCTTTTTCACAGTTTAAAGTATCAGTGAGCAAGCAAGATGCTTCATCATATCTGTCAGTGGGAATAAGTATATCAATATCCCCTTGAGTTCTTAAATATTTTTCAGGATAATATTTGTTCAAAACCGACCCTTTTAGCAATATAAATGGAATTTTATTATTAGAAAATAATTGGATAATTTTATTTCGTTCAATTTCCATTTTGGCAAACTGTACTAAAGCCAGCTTTTGAACAATTTTAAAGTTGTTGCCTGTTTCGTTTTGCAGCAAAAGACCATTTTTGAAAAGACCTTCGCTTACTAACGGAATAAGGTCGTGACTTAATGAGAGCTTAAACAAAGCGTCGTAATCTATTTGTTCATCAAAATTTGTTACAGGAGTTTTTGTTATTGCTGATTTGATTGTGGTAATAAGTATGTTTGGTATTTCCATCAAAATCTCCTTAATTTGATTTTAACATTTCTCTTACTGTGTTGTTTTCTGATTCTTCGTCTGCAGCATGATAAGTCGGTACAATGTTAGAAACCATTTTACGGATTTCATCGTCATTTTCACTATATGCAACATCAAGTAATGTTTCCATTTGATTTAAGAATAAATCTGTGTCAAATGGAATGGGGTTTCCTATGTGAATAAGATTGTTAGGAGTAGTTCTCATTCCTTCTTCCGACATAAGTTTTTCTTCGTAAAGCTTTTCGCCCGGGCGCAGACCTGTATAAGAAATTTTAATATCAACATCGGGTTTAAGACCTGAAAGACGGATTAAGTTTCTTGCTAATGTATCAATCTTTACCGGAGCGCCCATATCAAGGACAAATATTTCTCCACCTGCAGCATAAGTTCCTGCTTGTAGAACGAGCGATGCCGCTTCAGGAATTGTCATAAAATATCTTATGATATCAGGATGTGTAACTGTAACCGGTCCTCCTTTTGCGATTTGTTTTTTAAATCTTGGAATAACAGACCCGTTACTTCCAAGAACATTACCAAATCTTACTGCAACAAATTCTGTTTTCGGATTTTGGTTAACAGGGAAAGTAATATCATCACTGTCGTGGAGAGTAAGCGGAGAAATCTCGGAGGCTCTTCCGTCTTTAATCTTTCTGTCAAATGACTGAATAATCATTTCACAAACTCTTTTTGACGCACCCATGATATTTGTTGGGTTTACAGCCTTGTCTGTGGAAATCAAAACAAATCGTTTGCAACCGTTCATCATAGCGGCATAAGCTGTTTTATAAGTACCCACTGCGTTGTTTTTAATGGATTCACAAGGACTGTCTTCCATCAAAGGAACATGCTTGTGAGCAGCTGCGTGGAAAACAATCTCAGGCTTATACTTTTCAAACACTTGATTGATTCTTGTGGTGTCGCGGACAGAACCTATTAGAACTTCTAAATTTAATTGAGGGTGCAAGTCTTTAAGTTCAAGCTGTATAGCATAAGCATTATTTTCATAAATATCAAAAATTACAAGTTGCTTTGGATTGTTTTTTGCGATCTGTCTGCAAAGCTCACTTCCGATTGAACCACCACCGCCTGTAACCAAAATAACCTTGTCGGTAAGTGATGAATAAATTTCTTCCATATTAACCTTTACAGGTTTTCGTCCCAATAAATCTTCTGCATCAACATGTTTCATAGCACTTGCAGTCATGGCACCTGTTACAAGCTGATACATTCCGGGGAGATTTTTAAGTTCACAATTAGTTTCTTTACAGATATCCAATATGTCACGACGCTCAGATGCACTGGCACTTGGTATTGCAAGGAAAATCTTTTCAATCTTATATTTTTCAACATTGAGCAGTATATCATCTCTGCCACCTACAATGGGCACTCCGTCAATGTACTTTCCCCATTTATTAGGATTGTCATCGATGATGCAATATACCCATTCATTAACTTCATCTGCGTTATGTAAATCTCTTAAAATCATTTGACCTGCTGAACCAGCACCAATAAGCATAACACGGCTTGCAGAAGCTTTTTGAAGATTTTTTTCAAAATTACTGCGTTCCGAAAGAACAAATCTGTAGAAGAAACGGGCACCAAATATCAATAAAAACTGAACAATGCTTCCGATAAAGTGATAGGATATAGGCATTCGTTCAATCAAGAGTGTTGTACTGATTAAATGAATCCCGATAATGTGAAAAATCGATGTTATTACTGAAGAGATAAATATACGCTTTAATTCGTTTATACTTGCAAAGCGCCATAATGCTCTGTAAAGATGCAAAAGACCAAATAATGCAAGACAAAATACAGAGTAAAAAGGTAAGAATTTAAGCCATGCTTGTACATAGTATTCAGGAATTAAAGAAAAAGCACAGTCAAATCTTAACCATAAAGCAAAAAGGTATGAGCCATTTACCACGACAAGGTCGTAAATAATCAACAAGAATGTAAATTTGAACCACTGTTTAATGTGCGCAAAT
>JAFWXG010000206.1 GCA_017523005.1 Clostridia bacterium | reverse complement strand
TTCGATTTCTTCCACTTCCGCACTTGCTTTTTTCTCATCAGTAGTTTTGTTCTTTGAATCACATCCAACAACAAAAAACAATAAAATTGCTACCGTAATCACAAAAAGAATCAATCGTTTTATTATACTTTTCATTAATAATACCCCTTTTAAAACTTAAATTATTTCATTTAAGATAATTTTAATAATAAGCAACAAACCATCATTATCTTCGCACGAATATTTTTTATTACTTTGGGAATAGTCAACCCCACAATTTCTGAAATAATCATCAATTTCTAAAATATCCTGGGGATTAAAGCCAATTTTATCAAATTGCTCTTTATGTTTATGATATAATTTTGTAGCAATACCCACGGTAATACATTCAATAACATATTCACAGCTCTCTGTATTGCCATCTTTAATAATAGACAAAACACCATAAAGAAACAATCGCATACCTAATATTGGTTTCATCAACTGGACACCTCCTTTTGGTAGTTATTTTTTAACTTTTTCTTTCATTATATTCTTTTTTCCCCTACTTGTCAAGAGAAATAGTTAAAAATGATATAATATTAGCATGAACTATTGAAAGGATACTGTTATGAATATCGGTCAAAAAATTAGAAATGCTCGTGAAGATATGGATTTATACCAAAACGATATGGCAAAACTTATTCCTATGAATCAATCAAACTATTCTAAAATCGAGCGGGGATTGCAAGAACCAAGCATGGAACAGTTGCGAAGAATTTGTCAGATTCTAAAAATAAATCCAAATTTTCTTTTAGAGCTTGAAGAGTTCGAATCAATTTCAAACGAAGACCTAAAATTGCTTTCCGATGTAAAAGAGCTAATAAAAAAACATCAGCCCAAAATATAAATCCCTTGCATCGTTGTTTGATGCAAGGGATTCATTTATTACGCGGTTGATATAATTTGTTTATCAAGAGGATTGCCCGTGAATTGCCCGCGGGTGCTATCCGCTATTTTGCGTAGTCTACTTTTCTGTTTTCACGGATAAGCATAACCTTAATCTGTCCGGGATACTCAAGCTCGTTTTCAATCTTCTTTGCTATATCACGCGCAAGAAGTGTCATTTCGTCATCCTTAACAGCATCGGGCTTAACCATAACACGAATTTCTCTACCCGCCTGAATTGCAAATGTCTTTTCAACACCTTCAAAGTTATTTGCAATTTCTTCAAGCTTCTGGAGACGCTTGATATAGTTTTCAAGATTTTCTCGTCTTGCACCGGGACGAGCCGCAGATACAGCATCGGCTGCCTGTACAAGCATTGCGATAATTGTATTTGCTTCAACATCACCATGATGCGCTTCAATAGCGTGAATAATTTCCTTATTCTCATGGTACTTCTTTGCAAGGTCAACACCAATCTGGATATGCGAGCCTTCAACATCGTGGTCAACAGCTTTACCAATGTCGTGGAGAAGACCTGCTCTCTTGGCTGTCATCACATCAACACCGAGCTCTCCTGCCATCATTCCTGCAATATGAGAAACTTCGATAGAGTGAATAAGTACATTCTGACCGTAGCTTGTGCGATAACGGAGTCTGCCGAGAATCTTGATAAGCTCGGGATTGAGACCATGAACGCCTGTTTCAAAGGTAGCCTGCTCTCCTGCCTGCTTGATAAGAACATCAATTTCCTTGCGGCTCTTTTCAACCATTTCCTCGATTCTTGCAGGATGTATACGACCATCTGAAATAAGTTTTTCAAGAGACATTCTTGCAACTTCTCGTCTTACAGGGTCAAAGCTCGAAACAGTAATCGCTTCGGGTGTATCGTCAATAATGAGGTCAACACCTGTAAGAGTTTCGATTGTTCTGATATTA
>JAFWXG010000205.1 GCA_017523005.1 Clostridia bacterium | reverse complement strand
TATGATAAAGCATAGTTTTAATGTTAGAATTGCGAATGAATATGATGTTCATTCCATAATACAAATCACAAAAGAAGCATTTGAAGGATACATAAAATTAGCAGGGCTTCCTGATATCGATGCGTTAAACGAAACAGAAGAACAGGTTTTAGCTGACATCAAGAACAAGGTAGTACTTCTTGCAACAATTAACGATGTACCTGTAGGAAGTGTCCGCCTTGATATAAATGACGAAGAAAAAACCGCATACTTAAGCCGTTTCGGTGTATCTATGAAAAACCAGAACAACGGTATTGGTAAAGTGATAATGAATGTTACCGACCAGATTATGAAGGAACGCGGAATTAAGCATTTATATCTTCACACTTCCGCAAAGGTGTTTGATTTGATAAGATTTTATTATTCAAGACATTTCTATATCGATTCGACCACCAAAGACCGTGGTTATATCCGTGCAAAGTTAGTAAAAGATTATGAGTAATTAAAAAAGGCTGAACATTTTGTTCAGCCTTTTTAATTACTATTTATTTCTTTAAACCGTGCTTTTCAAGTAAGATTTTGATTTTTTCGTGCGGGTCTAAAATCTCGCTGATTGACACATCGTGGTTGGTTGCTGCAATAAAGTACGAAATGTATTTTGATACATCAACTTCACAGAACCACTCGCGTGATAATAATTCAGGAGAACGATATGTTAAGTTTGTACCGAACACACCGTCAATTACACCATCTGCATAAGCCTTATCAAAGCTCTCTAAACCATTTGTGAAAATAGCATAAGTTGCATAAGAATAAATTTTGTTTGCTTTTCTCTTTTTAAGTTCGTAAGCTAAGTCTAACATTGATTCTCCTGATGAAATAATATCATCTGCAATGAACACATCCTTACCCTCTACAGAGTTGCCTAAATATTCATGTGCAACGATTGGGTTTCTGCCGTTTACTACTGTTGAATAGTCACGGCGTTTGTAAAAGAGTCCTAAATCAACACCCAACACAGATGCATAATACATATTTCTGTTAATAGCACCCTCATCAGGGCTTATTACCATAAACTTATCTTTAACAGGCTTAAAATCAGGAATATGTTTAAACATTGTTTTCAAAACCTGATAAGACGGCATTACATTGTCAAATCCTAAAAGTGGAATTGCATTGTGTACTCTGGGGTCATGTGCATCAAATGTTATTATATTTGTTACGCCCATTGCCTGAAGTTCTTGCAGTGCAACCGCACAGTCAAGCGATTCTCTGTAGCTTCTTTTATGCTGTCTGCCACCATAAAGAGTAGGCATAATAACTGTAATTCTATGAGCTTTACCGCTTGCAGCCTGAATAATTCTCTTCAAATCCTGATAATGGTCGTCAGGCGACATCTGGTTTGTCATTCCGAACATCTTATATTTGCAGTTATAGTTTGCAACATCAACTAAAATAAAAAGGTCTCTGCCTCTTATTGTTTGCTTTATAATACCCTTTGCATCGCCGGAGGAAAATCTCGGACATTCTGCGTCAATCAGAAATGTACCGCTCTCAGGGCCATTTGACTTTTCGTTTGCCCAGCGGGTTAAGTATCCGTTAATCTTATCTCCTAATTCTTTAGCACTTTCGAGTGCAATAATACCAAGCGGTGCAACGCTTGTTTCGGGATGAAAAATCACTTCGCTTTTCATTTGTTAAACTCCTCGTCTTTCTATTCTTTGCTCGTTGTTTTTCACACAAACTGCCCTAATGCCTTTTTAGGCTTAGGGCAGTTTACATTTTAAATCAAACTTCTACCAAGTATGGTACTAAGTATTCCGGTGCTTCTGCTTTATCTGCAGAAATGGAGATTGAAAAATTGATGTTGAACTTTTCGCCAATAGCCTCAAGCTGTTTTAAGAATGCCTCAAAGCCTGCTTCTTCAGTTTCAACTATCTTCCAAATGCTGTCGATAAAAATATGTGATGTATCATAATTATTAGAAATGATACCGCAAATAAATCCGTAAAATTCGTCGTAATTTTCAACTGAAAATTCCTGAGTGTTTACATAACGAACACTGTGAGCAAGGTCATACATCAAACGATTACCCTTGCTTATAAATGCTAAGCAACCAGGTTCTTCCTTGACAGCGGTATTCACCTCGTCAATCATGTGTTTGGTTTTGCCTGAACCTTTCTTGCCGATAATCACTTTAATCATAATTTTCATCCTCCTTATTTTTGTTGTGCTTTATATCTTACATATATAATACTATATTTTTGTAAAAATTTCAAGGGTTTTTACAATTATTTTAATTTTTCTTCTAATTTTTCTTTTAATT
>JAFWXG010000204.1 GCA_017523005.1 Clostridia bacterium | reverse complement strand
CCAAAACATCTTTTGTTTTATTATATTATACACTATTTTTATAGAATTTTCAATGTTATTTTTAATATAATTTATAAACGGCTTTTAGGAGGCAGAAAAATATGATGAATTATATATGGGCGGGCATGATTTTGATTTCTTTTGCTGTAAGCTTATTTACCGGAAACTTAAGCGAAACGGCAACCGCTGCTGTTGACGGCGCAAAATCTGCTGTGGAGACCTGTATCTCTATCTTAGGAGTAATGTGTTTTTGGATGGGACTTATGAAGGTTGCTGATAAAGCGGGATTGCTTGAAAGTCTGTCTAAGCTTTTAAATCCTCTTATTTCAAAGCTATTTAAAGGTGTAAAGAGCAAAGAGGCAAAAAATGCAATTTTAATGAATATTACAGCAAACATTTTCGGTATAGGAAACGCCGCAACACCCTTTGGTTTAAAGGCTATGGAGAAGATGGACCTTGAGAGCGGACACAAGCATATTGCAACTAATGATATGTGCCTGTTTGTGGTACTGAACACCGCGTCTATTCAACTTATTCCCACTACTCTTTTAGCTCTCCGTGCATCAAATGGGTCTTCTGACCCTTACAGTATTCTGCCTGCGGTGTGGATAACCTCTGTTGTTGCTGTTATTTTCGGTGTTTTCGCTGCATTTTTATTCCAAAAGGGAGGTAGGTGCTGATTTGTTCGCTTTACTCGGTGTTTTGTGTGTTCCAATTTTAATTACTGTCATTTTAGGAACAGGTCTTTTGCGGCGCGTAAATGTCTATGATGCCTTTGTTGAAGGCGCAAAAGACGGGCTTGTGACACTTTTTAAGATATTTCCGTCGCTTTTAGGATTGATTACATCCGTAGCCATGCTTCGTGCCTCCGGAGCACTTGATTTACTGTGTTCCTTTTTAAAGCCTATAACTTCTGCTCTCGGTGTTCCGAGCGAAGTTGTCCCTTTAATGCTCATGCGCCCTGTTTCGGGGAGTGGCGCTTTGGCTGTGGTAACCGATATTTTCAAAAATTTAAGCCCTGACTCTTTCGCAGGGCTTTGTGCATCTGTTATGATGGGGTCTACTGAAACCACTTTTTATACTATCGCTGTTTATTACGGGTCTGTGGGAATTACAAAGATAAGACACACCCTTAAGGCTGCGCTAATAGCGGATTTGGTGGGTATGATTGGCTCTGTTCTTGCGGTAAGACTTTTTCTTATGTGAAACGGAACTACACTTGAGGCCGTTCCGTACAAGTAAATCATTTAACCGCTATAATCTTGTCCTGTCCGCCGACAGTCGCAAGCCACTGCATTTCCATGTTTCCTTTTTTGTTGACATATCCTGTTTTCAGGTCATCAATTACCAGAATTTCTTTATTTTGCGCGGTGTACAGTGCTTCTATTGCATCTAATGCGTTGGCGTTTCCTGCTTGCTGAACCTGTCTATAATTGCTGATTGTCGCAAAAAACGACTTTATCTTTCCATCCTGAACTACAATTTTACAGCTGTGGGTATCGTTCTGAATGAGATTTCCGTTAAAAAGGTAATCAAAAGTGATTGTATATGAATTATCGTTTCGTTCCGTTAACGGAGAGTTTATAAAAAGTGTTACACTTGGTTCTGTTTCAAATAATTTGTGTATATCGTCAAGAAGTTTTCCGCATCCCGACACAATTGATGACAGATTTCCATCTCCTGCAAGCGTCAATCCGCCGTCTGCAGAGGCAGTGTATTCAACACTTCCGCTTTCGGGATAAAGTTTTAATGTTGAGTTTCTGTCTATAAATAAGATGTTTCCGTTACTTTCTATGAATTTTCTGGCTATTTTAGGGTTGTATCCAAACAATTTCTGGAGATTTTCTATTGCTTTTTCGTCGAATTCTATGTTTTCCGACTGAATTATGTCCATCTCTACCGCCTCAATAGGCACTAACACATAAGAGTCCATCAACACGCTCTGCTGAACCTCACTGCCTGTTACTTTTTTGTCTAAGTTTATTTCAAACGCATAAGAATAGCTTTCCTTTTCTCCCGATTGATGTCTTAAATATTGATTTTTTACTTCTGTTTGTTCGGGAAGTGAAACACGGTATTGTTTATTCTCCTTGCTGTCTCTGAAGCATACCGACATATCATTTCCAATACTGTCAAACACCGCAACTGCCTGGTCAAATGCTAAAATCGGCAAATTCGTCGGTGTTCCGCCCAAAAATTCTGTTATTGCTTTTGTGCTTACAGAAACGCTGTAATCAGCATAAATACCGTTTGATTTTAATAGTGTCTGCCATTCTGCTTCGGTGACTTGTGCTCCTTCCCTTACAGACAACGCAGAAAGTATTACTTGATTAAAATGATTTCTTATTTCTTGTCCTTTTTCTTCTGTAGTATTAAAAAGAAGTCTGCCGTCATTATAAGTCAAGACAAACGCCCGAGGCGAAAATACGCTGTTAAATGCTCCCGTATCATTGAT
>JAFWXG010000016.1 GCA_017523005.1 Clostridia bacterium | reverse complement strand
CCGAATTTTCGGTAGAGCATATAAAAAAAGCCGGAGTTAAAAAAGCAGAAGTTTTCTTAAATTCGGTATCAGAAACTGACCCTGAATTTTGTGCTATGCTTAAAAATCGCTTTGATGAAGCCGAAATCGAAATCGTTTCGGTACACGCATTTGTTGCCATGCACGAGCCGTTTTTGTTTTCGGATTATAAGAGAAGACAAGACGATGCTGTTGAAATTTATAAAAAGAACATAGAGGCATGCAAGACACTTGGTGCAAAGTTTCACACTTTCCACGGCGCAAGACAGGAGATGTTTTGTGATGGGTTTGATTACAAAGGCTTCGGTGAAACATTAACATTTTTATCAGAACTTGCGGGTAAAAAAGGAATAAAGCTTGCTTGGGAGAATGTAAGCTGGTGTTTGTCAAAAGCTCCTGAATTTATAGAAAAGGTTTTGCCCTTTATTAAATCAGAAAGTTTTGGATTTACCCTTGACTTAAAGCAGGCAATCCGCGCAAACTTCAACTATCTTGAATATTTGAAAATTTTTGACAAAAAACTTTTGAATGTTCATGTAAGCGACTCAAAAGCAGATAGAGATTGTCTGTTGCCGGGAAACGGAGATGTGGATTTTTCTTTTGTAATAAGCCGTTTAAAAGACTTTGGCTATGACGGAGATTTGATAATTGAAGTATATAACGACGCAATATCTGATATGGATGAAATTCAAAAATCTGTAAAATATTTGAACAATTTACTCAAAAACTGACAAAATAAACTTGAAAACTTCTTTTAATTTATGTATAAAGAATTAGGGGGAGTTGATTTCAAGGTGTCAAAAGAGAGAATATGCGGTAGGTTTTTAAAAGAGACGGGAAGAATAGATTATTATGTGATAAAAAAGAACGCAGGATATGCGTTTATGATTGAACAGGAAAGGGGAGTTCTTTTCACAGCAGAAACCGAAATGGTTACTAAAAACTATGCAGAGGCTTTATCTTTAATTAAAAGCTTTGCAGAGCAAGGTGTAACCGCGACTATGCTTAAGGATATATGTCAGGATTTGCTGTGGATAAAAAGACAAAATGAACAAAAAGGTATTAAAAACGCTTGAATTTGACAAAATACTTGAAAAAACTGCAGGATTTGCAACAGCTGAAAGCGTAAAGCAACAAATATTGAATTTAACACCATCTGACGACTTATATGAAGTAAATGAAAGACTTAATGAAACTGACGAAGCGTTAAAAAGTCTTTTAAAATATGCAACTCCGCCTGCTTGCCCTGTAAAGGAGCAAGAGGCAAGCATAAAAAGAGCCTTAAACGGCGGTGTGCTTTCAATGTCTGAACTTTTAAGCATTTCAAAAATGATAAAGTGCGGAAGAATGTATCACGACTATGGAGAAGGGTTAGCAGAATTTCCCTGTCTTTCAGGATATATCCGTGATATTTTTGTATACAATACACTTGAAAATGACATAAACTCTGCTATTTTAAATGAAGATGAAATGGCAGACAATGCGTCTGCTGATTTGCTTTCGATAAGAAGAACAATGAAGCAACTTAACAATAAAATAAGAGACACATTGAACGGACTAATTTCATCAGGGAATTATTCTAAATATTTGCAGGAGGCAATTATTACAACCAGAAGCGGAAGATATGTAGTTCCCGTAAAGGCAGAGCATAAGGGAAGTGTTCCTGGACTTGTGCACGACACCTCTTCAACGGGTGCAACCATCTTTGTAGAGCCAATGGCAGTGGTTGAGGCGAACAATAAATTAAAGCAGGAAGAAACAAAAGAAAAATATGAAATAGAGAGAATTTTACAGCAATTTTCTGCAAAAATCGCAGAATGCGGAGAAGATTTGCTTGTAAATATAAAAATGCTTGAGCATTTAGACTTTGCATTTGCTAAGGCAAAGTTGTCTCTTGATATGTTTGGCGTGATGCCAAAAATAAACAATGACGGAATTATAAACATCAAAAAAGCAAGACACCCCCTTATCCCTAAAGAGAAAGTTGTACCCATTGATATTGAACTTGGTAAAAATTTTGACACATTAGTAATTACAGGTCCTAACACGGGCGGTAAGACAGTAAGCTTAAAAACCTTTGGACTTTTGTGTCTTATGATGCAGTCGGGTTTACATATTCCAGCTTCGGACAACCCTGAAATGTGTATGTTCAAAGAGATTTTTGCGGATATAGGAGACGAACAGAGCATTGAACAGAGTTTAAGTACATTTTCTTCACACATGGTAACTATTGTCGATATAGTTGAAAAAAGCGGAGAAAATTCACTTGTTTTGTTTGATGAATTGGGCGCGGGAACTGACCCGACAGAAGGGGCAGCACTTGCTATGGCGGTACTTGAGTATGTCCGTGAAAAGGGAGCAAAGACGGTTGCTACAACCCATTACAGCGAGCTTAAACTTTACGCTATGACTACAGACCGCGTAGAAAATGCGTCGTGTGAGTTTAATGTTGAAACTCTAAGACCCACTTATCGTTTAAATATAGGTATTCCCGGCAAATCCAATGCTTTTGCGATATCTAAAAAGCTGGGATTAAAAGAAGACATTTTAGAACGGGCTGAAAACTATTTGTCAAGTGAAAATATAAGATTTGAAGATGTTTTAAGCAGTTTAGAATAAAACAGAATAAAAATCGAAGAAGAACATTCCGAAGCCGAAAGATTAAGCAAAGAGGCGTTAGAACAGGAACAAAAGCTTAAAAAAGAAGCCGAAAAGCTTGAAAAAGAAAAAGAGAATATAAGACGAGAAGCTCAAAGACAGGCACAAAAAATCATAGACGATGCAACGGAAAAAGTAGAAAATATGCTTTCTGAAATTGCTAAACTGCAGGCTGAAAGAAAAGAAAAGGAAGCACAGGCAACCTTACAGAAAATCCGTAAGGAATTAAAAAGCACAAGTGATGAACTTGATAAAAAATTGCAGAAGAAAAAACAAGTTCCAGGCAATATTCCGAAAAAACTTATTCAGGGAACAGAAGTGTATGTGGTCGAAACCGATACTTTAGGAACAGTGTTAAGCCCGCCTGATAAAAAGGGTATGGTTTTAGTACAGACAGGAATTTTGAAAATTACTGTACCTGTTTCATCTCTCCGTGAATCCAACCAAAACGAGGGCAAAAAAATAGCAGAGCAGTATACTGCAACAAGAAGAATTGCAGGCAAAACTCAGGTTATAAGTCCTGAACTTGATATAAGAGGCAAATATGCAGAAGAGGGCGTCAGTGAACTTGAAAGATTTATTGACGATGCTGTTGTGGCAAACCTTAAAACTGTGACTGTTGTGCACGGGAAAGGTACAGGTGCACTTCGTCAGGCTGTTCATGATTTTCTTAAATTAAATCCTTATGTAGACGAATTCAGAATAGGAAAATACGGCGAAGGAGATATGGGAGTAACTGTTATCCACCTTAAATAAAAAAAACACCCGCAAGGGTGTTTTTTATTTAAAGAAATGAACAACCGAAACAACTTCCATAAGGTCATCAGGAACTTTTAACACCGCAAGGGGAGTTAACCCCTTTTCTTTGCCCAAAGGATAAAGAACATGAAATTGCGGGAGCTTAACAATTTTGTATAAATATGGTTTACCTTTCATAAAGCTTGTAATAACAGTTGCGGTGGTGTTTGGCAGTGATAAACACTTTTTAACTACAAGACAATCATTTTTTGAAATTAGGTCGCAACAGATATCTTCTGTTACAGGCATAAGCTGTGCATTTTTTGGAATTTGACTGCCGTAAATATTCATGAAATCTTCAATCAAATGAAGAGGTTTGTACTCGTCAGCGTCGCAAAGTTCTGTTAAAGGCGCGTTGAAAAACTCAGACAGTTGAAGTAGAGTATAAATGTTTGGCGTGCTTACTCCGTTTTCATAATTTGAAATCGTTGTATGTGCGACATTTAACATTTCAGCAAGCTTTTCCTGTGTTAAATTTGCCTTTTTTCTGTGGATGTGTATGTAGTCTTTGATGTTCATGGATGCGGTAACCTCTTTTCTTAATGATATATTTATTATAGGTGTGAAATTTGGATTTGTCAAGTCAAAATTTGAACTTTTTAATATAATTCGCAGAATTAGAAAGAAAAATGTCGATTTCAACTAAAAAGACTTGTATTTTGAATGTAAATCTGCTATACTATAAGAATAGAGTAATTATTGCTTTTTATAAGTTAGGAAGGCTTGATATGAACAACAAATGGGTTTTGCCTGAAACACCATCAGCAGAGCAAATTGACATGATAGTAAATCGTACCGGAGCAAACAGATTGGTTGCTGCGATTTTGGCGGTGCGTAATTTTTCTCCTGAGCAGGCAAAAACTTTTCTTGATAAAAGTATAAATGAATATCATTCTCCATTTCTCTTTTCAGACATGAAAAATGCGGTAGAGAGAGTTTATAAAGCTATAGAAAACAACGAAAAAATTACAGTTTACGGCGACTATGACGCAGACGGAATAACAGCATCTGTCATACTTACAGATTGTCTTCAAAGATTAAATGCCGATGTAATTTATTATATCCCTGAAAGAGAAAATGAAGGATATGGTATGAGTAAGGCAGCGGTTAAATATTTGGCAGAATCGGGAACAAAGCTTATTATAAGTGTAGATTGCGGAATTACAGCAGTAGAAGAATGTGAATATGCAAAAACAGTTGGCGTTGACTTAATCGTAACAGACCATCATGAATGTGGCGAGAAACTTCCCGATGCGGTTGGAGTAATAGACCCTAAACGCACAGATTGCACATATCCTGACAAATGTCTTGCAGGGGTAGGGGTTGCGTTAAAGCTTTGTCAGGCATTACTTTTTGAAAAAGAAGAAATGTCTGTTGTAGCAGAAAGATATGCAGAGTTTGTTGCGCTTGGAACGATTGCGGATATTGCGCCCTTAACAGGCGAAAACAGAGTTCTGTGCGATATTGGTTTAAATAAAATTTCAAATACCCAAAATTTAGGTTTTAAAGAGCTTTTAAGACTTGCAAATTTGGAAGGCAAAGAGATAGACGGCACAAAGGTAGGCTTCCAGATTGCCCCTAAAATAAATGCAGCAGGAAGACTCGAAGATGCATCAAAAGCAGTCCGTCTGTTCCTGACAAATGACAAAACCGAAGCAGAACAAATAGCTTTGGGACTTGAAGAATGTAACAGAAAACGACAGGAAATCGAACTCGAAATTCTGCATGAAGCAGAAAGAATGGTTAATAAATATTATAAAGACGACCAGGTTTTGGTGCTTGCAAATAAAAAGTGGCATCATGGGGTTGTGGGTATTGTATCATCAAGACTTACTAAAAAATATAACAGGCCGTGTATATTGATTTCTCCGTCTGCAGACGGAAATTATAAAGGGTCTGGAAGAAGTCTTGAGGGATTTTCACTTTATGATGCCTTAAACGCTTGCTCAGATGTGCTTATAAAGTTTGGCGGGCATGAGCTTGCAGCGGGACTTGTAATAGACAAAACAAAGGTTGATGAGTTCAGAGAAAAGATAAATGCGTATGCGAAAGAAATATTAGACAACAATCCTTTAATTCCTGTTTTAGAAGCAGACTGCGAATTAAGGGGAAGACATTTAAACTTAACAAGTGTTGATATGCTTGAAGTCTTAAAACCTTTCGGCGCAGGTAACAAACAGCCTGTATTTGTAATCAGGAATATGACTGTGCAGAAAATAAGCAAAATAGGAAATGACGGACAGCACGCAAAATTCAAGCTCGAAAAAGACGGATGCGTAATTGATGCGATAGCCTTTGGGTTTGGTAATAAAATCGATTTTAGTTTTGGTTCTGTAGTGTCCGTAATGGCAAATCTTGAGATGAATATGTTCAGGGGCGAAAAAAACGCACAGCTTAAAATTATTGATATAAGGTAGGTGAGAAAAATGGATGCCCAGCTTACAAACTTAATTGAAGATATTAAAAAATACACATCAAATCCCGATGTTGTATTGCTTCAAAATGCCTATGAAGAAGCAAAACTTGCGCATAAGGACCAAAAGCGTAAGTCGGGAGAACCATATTTCACACACCCGCTTGAAGTCGCTAAAATTTTAATTTCTCTCAACATGGATGTAGAGTCTGTTGCGGCAGGTCTTTTGCACGATGTGGTTGAAGATACCCCAAAAAGCTATGAAGACATTAAAGAAAAATTCGGTGAAGATGTTGCGATGCTTGTTGAGGGCGTAACAAAGCTTGAAAAAATTCCGTTTTCTTCAAAAGAAGAACAGCAGATGGAAAATATAAGAAAAATGATTTTAGCGATGGCAACAGATGTACGCGTTATTATTATAAAGCTTGCCGACAGACTTCATAATATGCGTACTTTGAAAAGTATGCCCGAAGAGAAACAGCGAGAAAAATCCAAAGAAACTCTTGATGTTTACGCACCGCTTGCTCACAGACTTGGTATTTCCCGCATAAAATGGGAACTTGAAGATTTATCACTAAAATATTTAGATTCTGTAGCATACCGCGAAATATACGAAAGTATCAACCAGAAAAAAGAAGAAAGAGACAAATTCATTCAGGATGTTATTACAGAGATTGATGCAAGAATAAAAGAAGAACTTCACTTTGATGCTAAAATCGAGGGAAGAGCTAAGCATTTTTATAGTATTTTCCGTAAGATGTACGGCCAAAACAAGAGCATTGACGAAATTTACGACTTGTTTGCAGTACGAATTATTGTAGAAACAATAACAGAATGTTATGCAGTACTTGGTCTTGTTCATGAAATATATAAGCCAATCCCCGGCAGGTTTAAAGATTATATTGCTATGCCTAAGCCTAATATGTATCAGTCACTTCATACGACTGTTATCGGAAATAACGGCTATTCATTTGAGGTCCAAATCAGAACACTCGATATGCACAAAACTGCAGAATATGGAATTGCTGCACACTGGAAATACAAAGAGGGCGAAGAAACTAATGCCGAGTTTGATGATAAATTAGAATGGATACGCCAGCTTCTTGATGTGCAGAACGAATTATCTGATTCAGAAGAATTCATGAAAAGTCTTAAGATTGATATGTTTTCTGACGAAGTATTCGTGTTTACACCGAAAGGAAAAGTTCTAAGTTTACCTGCGGGTGCGTGTCCGATAGATTTTGCATATTCAATTCACAGCGCCATAGGAAACAAAATGGTTGGGGCGAAAATTAACGGCAAAATCGCAACTATTGACCAACCCTTGCAAAACGGCGATATTGTAGAAATTTTAACTACCGCAGTTGCAAAGGGCCCAAGCCGCGACTGGCTTAAAATGGTTAAGACCTCTACTGCACGAAGCAAGATAAACCAATGGTTTAAGTCAAACTTCCGTGACGAGCATATTCAAAAGGGCAAGGACATGGTAGACAAAGAAGTCAGACGCCGTGAAATGCCTAATATGAATAACTTTAAAGAAGAGTTCTCGGAGTATGTAATCAAAAAGTACGGCTTAAAATCTGCTGACGATATGTATGCAACTATAGGCTTTGAAGGTCAGCTTTCGCAAAAAATAATGCGTAAGCTGAAGGACGAAGTTGATAAGATTTCAGAACCTGAAAAAACTGTCGAAACAATTATTGCAGAAAAAGAAATTTCAACTCCTCAGCAAAGAAAAAATAACAGCAACGGCATTGTGGTTAAGGGAATTGATAATTGTCTTGTTCGTCTGTCAAGATGCTGTAATCCTGTTCCGGGGGATGAAATAGTAGGTTATATTACAAGAGGCAGGGGAGTATCAGTACACCGTGCCGATTGCTCTAATGTTTTAAATTCATCAGACGATGAAAAACAACGCCTGATAGAGGTTATGTGGGAAGAGACCCCTGCACCAAATCAGTATTATTCGGCAGACTTAAGAATTACTGCTATGGACAGAAATGGGTTGTTGTTTGAGGTTATGGCGGAACTTTCAAATATGAGAGTTTCTGCAAATGCTGTACACGCGAGAGTCAGCAAGGAAAATGTGTGCATTATTGAACTTTCGGTGTCTATTGAACACAGCGAGCAGTTAGTAAGCATCACAAACAAACTGAAGAAAATTGCAGGAGTTTTTGAGATAACAAGAACAAATCATTAAGATTTAAGGAGGATACAAAATGTTAAAATTGGACTTGACTCAAACAAAATGGGCAGTAAAGAGCCATGAGCTTGAAAATCTTAAAGCTGAGGTTAAGCTTGCACATAAAATCTTACACGAGGGAACAGGTGCAGGAAACGACTTTTTAGGTTGGGTAAATTTGCCACAGAACTATAATAAAGAAGAATTTGCAAGAATAAAAGCTGCTGCAGAAAAAATAAGAAAAGACAGCGAAGTTTTGATTGTTATAGGTATTGGCGGTTCATACCTCGGTGCAAAAGCAGCTGTTGAAATGTTAGGACACAGCTTTTCAAATCTGTTGCCCGAACAAAAAAGAACATCACCGCTTGTTTTGTTTGCGGGCAATTCAATAAGCTCTACTTATCTTTGTGATTTGATGGAAGCAATAGACGGAAAAGATTTTTCTGTTAATATTATATCAAAATCAGGCACAACCACAGAACCTGCAGTAGCTTTCAGATTTTTCCGTGAACTTTTGGAACAAAAATACGGAAAAGAAGGTGCAAAATCCAGAATTTATGCTACAACCGACAAAGCAAGAGGAGCGCTTAAAAATTTAGCTGACGAAGAGGGTTATGAATGTTTTGTAATTCCTGATGATGTAGGCGGAAGATTTTCTGTATTGACAGCAGTAGGCTTGTTGCCGATTGCTGTAAGCGGTGCTGATATTGATAAGATTATGAAAGGCGCTCAGGATGCATTAAAAGATTTTGATAATGATGACCTTGACAAAAACATTTGCTATCAGTACGCAGCGGTTCGTAACGCTCTCTACAGAAAAGGCTATACAACAGAAATCATGGTAAATTATGAGCCTTATATGCATTATTTCTCTGAATGGTGGAAACAGCTTTACGGCGAAAGCGAAGGTAAGGACAACAAGGGTTTATTCCCTGCATCTGTTGATTTTTCTACAGATTTACATTCTATGG
>JAFWXG010000203.1 GCA_017523005.1 Clostridia bacterium | reverse complement strand
CCTGATTGAGGCCAAGGACGAGATCTACAAGATGCGCAGCGAAGCAGAGAAGGAAATCAAGGACCGCCGCACCGAAGTTCAGCGTCAGGAACGCCGTATCCAGCAAAAAGAGGAAAATCTCGACCGTAAAGTAGAGAATTTAGAGAAAAAAGACGGACTTTTAAATCAGAAAATTAAAGAAGCAGAAGAAGTTAAAGAACAAGTTGCACAGACATTAAAGAAAGAAACAGAATTGTTGGAAAAGCTTTCCGGATTATCTGCAGCAGAAGCTAAAGAATATCTTTTGAAAAACATGGAAAGTGAAATCCGCCACGAAGCAGCAATGCTTATTAAGAACATCGAAAACAATGTTAAAGAAGAGTCAGAAAAACGCGCACAGAACATTTTAAGCGCAGCTATTCAAAAATGCTCTGCTGACCATGTCGCTGAAACAACCGTTTCAGTTGTAAACCTGCCAAGTGATGAAATGAAAGGCAGAATTATTGGTCGTGAAGGCAGAAACATTCGCACCCTTGAACAGATGACTGGTATTGATTTAATTATTGACGATACTCCAGAAGCTGTTGTTATTTCAGGGTTCGACCCAATTCGCAGAGAAATCGCTCGTGTTGCATTAGAAAAACTAATCGGCGACGGCAGAATTCATCCTGCAAGAATTGAAGAAACAGTAGAAAGAGCAAAACGGGAAGTTGACAACACCATTAAAGAAGAGGGCGAAAAAGCAACCTTTGACACAGGTGTTCACGGCTTAAATCCCGATATTGTAAAACTTTTAGGTAAACTTAAATTCAGAACCAGCTATGGTCAGAATGTATTGAAGCACTCAATTGAAGTTGCACATCTTTCAGGCCTTTTAGCTGAAGAATTAGGTTTAGACCCAGCTATAGCGAAACGCGCAGGCTTACTGCATGACATCGGTAAGGCTGTTGACCACGAAATTGAAGGTTCTCATGTGGAAATCGGCGTAGATATTTTGCGCAAACACAAAGAAAATCCTGCAATTATCACGGCAGTTCACGCACATCACGGAGATATTGAACCTACATCCCCTCTCGAATTTATCGTTCAGGCAGCAGATACAATTTCTGCAGCACGCCCAGGTGCAAGAAGAGAAAATGTAGAAACATATATCAAGCGTCTTGAAAAACTTGAAGAAATTGCAACCTCTTTCGAGGGTGTTGACCATTCATTTGCTATTCAGGCAGGCCGTGAAATCCGTATCTTAGTTAAACCCGACAAGATTGATGATGATTCATCAGTTTTACTCGCAAGAGATATTGTAAAACGAATTGAAAGCGAGCTTGAGTATCCGGGTCAGATTAAGGTAAATGTTATTCGCGAAACCCGTGCTGTAGATTATGCAAAATAAGTAATTTTAAAAGTCCCGAGAAAATTCTCGGGACTTTTTTTATCTATATTTAGGAACAATAAGCTTTTTACCGCCAATCATTTCATTCTCTTTAAGATTATTCACTTCACAAATAGATGCTATTGATGTGGAATACCTTTTAGCAATATCCCAAAGGCTGTCATTTTTATTAACAAAACACACCGTAAGTGATGCCTCGGGACTTTTTCCCTCAGTTTCATTCATGGTTATATCAGTAATAACACTTTTATTGACTGTCTTTGTAATCATACCCTTGATTTCAACATTTCCTCTGACTTCAATGTTTGATGCGTCACTTAAGGTATAACTCATTCCGGTTACATGAACTTCTAAATCTGCCTCGGAATTATCGTTATCAAGACTGTTTATAAGCTCTTTAAAAGGCAGCTCCTTTTCTACACTGCATATTGGTCTATTTTCATCATCGCTTATGTATGTAAGCTCAGTTGCAACTACTCCGCAAAGTGCGATTTGTCCGTTTTCCTGTTCAAGCCTTTGTATCTTTGCCTTGCCTGCTAAATTGTAAACTCTTGAAACTGGTGGCATTTCTTTAATTTCTATTTGCCCTCTTATTCCGCTCTGCAGTTTTACCTCTCCCGAACTTTGTTTTAATTTGATTTCTTCTTTAGTCAGCAAAGCCTGTTTTTCTATTCCAAAGCAGTCACTTATAAGTTCAGCCGACTTATTCTCAGATGTTTCGGTACGACTCTCAACCAATGCATCAATATCAATAATTCTTCTTGTGTTGCTGTCGTCTGCAAGCTTGCAGGAAATTTCACACACTTCCATATTCTGAATTAAATTCCAGTCCTCTGTAATGCCCTCTACTTCAAGTACTTCAGTAAACGGCACAGAAACAGACACAAAACATGGTTTTCTCTCTTTATCGTCTGTATATAGTATTGTTGTATCAAGGTTTGCTTTAATCACAATTTTATTGTTGATAATCTTGTAACTGCTGTTTGAAATTTTACCGTCTGCCTTTAGAATTTCAAACACTGCAGGCATTTCTCCTGATATTTCCACCTGGTCATTTATGTTAAATAAACTTGTTACTGTTGCGTTTTTCTTGACATAATCAAACTTTTCACGCTTAACCTCTGCCTTTTCCTCTTCTACTTGCGAAACAGCCTCTTGTTCGGTTTCTTCCATAACAGATGCCTCGATTTCCAACATAGCTTTAGCGGTTAATTTTCTTCCATTTAAATTTTTAAACTCAACTCTCTCTGTTTTGCAACACACATCTGCTTTCATTCCCTGTTCTGCACCCAAAACATCAATCACATCAGTAAATGTTGTCTGTGCGGACAAGCTTTTAATCTGACCGTCTGTCGCAAGGTATATAGGGCAGAATTTTACAGTTCCGTAAACTAAAACTCTACCATTTTGAACTTCAGTACCATTTACAACCGCTTTTGCTTCGGTATATAAAAATTCTTTCACATCCGGTTTGTCCTCTGTGAGTACTAAATCGACCTCCGCACTTTGATTAGTTCTCCCTTTCCCCACACAACTTGTACTTACAAGTTTTTCTTTAATAAGCACCATATATTTTCTTCCTTTCTCTTTTTTAAATCCTCTCATTCCATATTTACGCACACACTAAAAAATTATGTATAAATTATGGTAATTTCACAAATAATACCTGCATGAAAACATTTAATTTTTTAAAATCTGTATTTAAATACACACCACAAAAACAAAAAAATTCATTTTCGCTTGAAAATTCAAGTGCACCTCTACCGCCTTTAGAAAAGACGGAATTTTGCGTTTCTGTGAAATTAAAAGATAATCTTGAAATCATCAAAACGGCTTATTCGTGTCCAGAAAATTCCGACATAAAATTGCGTGAATTCAAGATAGGAAACGAAACTGACGCATTTATTGTGTTTGTAGAGGGTTTAGTCAGAAACGACAGCGTAACCACAAATATTTTAGCACCTATAATGCTTATTCCAACGCCAAAAATTTCTGAAGAAGTATTACAAGAAAAGTTACTTTTAAACAATCAATTAGTTACCCAAACTGATTTTTCAAAAATATTTGAAGACATAAATATGGGCAACTGTGTTTTGTTTGTTGATAATATTTCCTGTGCATTTTCTTTAGATGTAAAAGGTTGGGAAAGGAGAGGGATAGACTCTCCTGTCACAGAGCATGTAATTTACGGTGCTCACGAGGGCTTTAACGAAAATTTCAGAATAAACAGTGCCTTAATAAGAAAAAATTTAAGAAATGAAAATTTAGTTTGCGAAACAATCAGTGTTGGAAACATAAGCAAAACTCCCTGTGCATTATTTTATATCAAAGGTGTTACAAACCCTGCGTTAATCAAGGAAACAAAACGCAGACTTAACAAAATCGACGCAGACTATATATATCAATTAGGCGAATTAGAGCAATTTATAGAAGATGATACCTTTGCATTATCTCCGCAGTTTTTGACAACCGAACGCCCTGACAAAACTGCAGAGGCTTTAGTAGAGGGGAAAATTGCACTCGTTTTGCACGGAAGTCCATTTGCGTTGTTAGCGCCCGTATCATTTACAGACTTTTTAACAACAACAGAAGATAAATTTGTAAGATTTCCATTTGCAAATCTTATGAAATTTATAAGACTTATTGGCATTGTGTCCTCATTTTTATTGTCGGGACTTTATATCGCGGTTGTTAATTTTCATCACGAAATGATACCCACAGACCTGTTATTTGCAATCGAATCAGCACGAGAGTCTGTTCCGTTCACCGCACTATTTGAACTACTATTGATGGAAATTTCTTTTGACATTATAAGAGAGGCAAGTCTGCGTGTACCCTCTCCTATTGGCTCAACTGTTGGTATAATAGGCGGTCTTATTGTAGGACAAGCCGCAGTATCTGCAAATTTAGTAAGTCCTATTGCAATTATAATTGTTTCCCTTACGGGAATAGGCTCTTTTGCAACTCCTAACTATGCACTAAACTTTACTTTCAGGTTTGCAAGGTATATTTATATAATTTTAGGTGCTGTGTTTGGGTTTTTAGGTATTGCCGCAGGCATATTTTTACACGCTTGTGTTTTATCTAAAGTAAAATCACT
>JAFWXG010000202.1 GCA_017523005.1 Clostridia bacterium | reverse complement strand
GGGCGAAGTTTGTTCGTAGCAAAAGCACATATATAAAAAGAAAAATCGCAATTATCTTGCGATTTTTCTACATTTAGTTTCAATTTGAAGTTTTTTAGCAAACTATAATTGATTTATTTCGGTGCTTTTGCGGTCCGGACTTTTTTTACATCCCTTTTTGTTATTTTAACATATCTAACACTTTAAATACATCTCCTGCGCCGATTGTGATAAACAGGCGGTCGGGGGAGGCAATTTCTTTTAAATAATCTGCAATATCTTCGAATTTTGAAATATATTTTGCGTCTTTTCCCCGTTTTTTAATTAAATCCACTAAATCGTTTGGATGAACCTTTCCCAAATCCTTTTCGCGTGCCGCAAAGATGTCTGTTACAATAATTTCGTCTGCCAAATCAAAGCTTTCGGAAAATTCCTTTAACAATGCTTTTGTTCTTGTGTAGGTGTGCGACTGGAACACTGCGGTAATTTTTCTGTCCTTAAAGTTTGATGCCGACTGCATTGTCGCTTTTATTTCGGTTGGATGATGGGCATAATCGTCAATCAGCAGAGCTCCGTTATATGTGCCTTTCTGCTCAAATCTTCTTACTGTACCGCCAAATCTTTTTAAACTTGACGCAATTTTTTCAAACGGGACATCTGATTTGTAAGCGTAAATCGCAACTGCCATACTGTTTAATACATTATGTTCCCCTGGTACAGATAAAGAAATTTCTCCTAAAACTTTATCTCCCTCGTTTAGTGTATATGTTGCACAACCTAAATCTGTATAAGAGATGTCAGTAGCGTAAAAGTTACACGAATTGTCAAAGCCAAATGTCAAAACGGGGGCCTTGCTGTTTTTTACAGCTTTAAGTGCGTTTTCATCTGTCCCATTCACAATAACCAAGCCGTTTTCGGGTACTAATTCTGCAAATTTTTGGAATGATGCAATAATATGGTCTATACCTGTGAAATAGTCTAAATGGTCTTCGTCGACATTTAAAATTATGGCAGTATGCGGATAAAATTTCAAAAAGCTTTCAACATATTCGCAAGACTCGGTAATAAAGAAATCACTTTGTCCTATTCTTAAATTGCCGTTTAACTCCTTAACTTCTCCGCCTACCATAACTGTCGGGTCGGTATCTGCATCTGTCATAACAATACCAGCCATTGAGGTAGTGGTCGTTTTGCCATGCGTACCTGCGATACAGCAAGGGTATTTGTAAGCTTTCATAAGCTCGCCTAAAAATACACTTCTTTCTGCCATTTCAATGTTTTTGTCTAACGCCCCTTTAAATTCGGGGTTATCATTCTTGATTGCGGCAGTATACACCACCAAATCCGCACCCTCTACATTTTCGGGGAGATGCTCATAAGTAATTTTTATGCCGAGATTTTCAAGTTCAGCGGTGGTTTTGGTTTTGTTTGCGTCAGAACCGCTTACCAAAATGCCCCTTGAGTGCATAACCTTTGCAAGTGATGACATACTCACACCGCCAATGCCTATAAAGTGAATATGTCTTTTATTTTCATACAAAAATGACTCATTCATAGCAATTTTCTCCGTTCATTATTCCTATATACTATTACTATACCAAAAATTCCAAAAATTTTCAATAAAATATTGACTTTTTTTAAGAAAAATCTTGATTTTTCGGGCAGTTGGATATATAATAGTATAATCAGAAATTATATGGTAAATTCAAACATGTAAAGAAAAACGGAGGAAAAGTAATGATTCAGGCAGCGATTTTAGGCTTTGGCGTTGTTGGGTCGGGCGTACTTGAAATTATTAAAGAACACGCAGACCATTTCTCAGGCAAAGCAGGCGGAGTTTTAAATGTTAAATACATACTCGATATAAGAGATTTTTCAGCTCATCCTATGGCAGAGCTTTTTACAAACGATTTTGAAACAATTTTAAACGACCCCGAAGTTTCTGTTATTGCAGAAGTTATCGGCGGGGTTGAGCCTGCATATACCTATACAAAAAAAGCGTTGCTTGCCGGCAAAAATGTTGTTACATCAAACAAGGAATTAGTTGCAAAAAAAGGTACAGAGCTACTTAAAATTGCAAAAGAAAATGGTGTAAGTTATATGTTTGAAGCAAGCGTTGGCGGAGGTATTCCTATTATCCGTCCGCTTAATCAGTGTCTTGCTGCAAACACTATAAACGAAGTTATGGGTATCTTAAACGGTACAACAAACTACATTTTAACTTCAATGTTCAAAAAGGGCAAAAGCTTTGAAACTGCTCTTAAAACCGCTCAGGAATTAGGCTATGCAGAACGCAATCCTGAAGCTGATGTAGAGGGTATTGATGCGTGCCGTAAGGTTGCAATTTTAGCGTCTTTAATTACTGGTAAAGAAGTAAACCCAGAAAAAATTTACACAGAGGGTATTACCAAAATCACTTTGGAAGATATTAAAGCTGCTGAAAAAATGGGCTATGTAATAAAGCTCATCGGCTATATTCAGATGTGCCAGAACAGATTGTTTGCAAGAGTTTCACCTGTATTAGTTCCAAATAACAATCCTCTCGCAGTTGTTGAAGATGTGTTCAACGGAATTTTGGTTGTGGGTGATTCTACAGGCGAAGTAATGTTTTACGGCAAAGGCGCGGGCAAACGCCCAACTGCAAGCGCAGTTGTTGCTGATATGATTGATATTGCACAAAACAGACCAAAAGGCAAGTTTATGTGGACTGAAAATGACGACAAAGACTTTATGATGGATATTTCTGAAAGCAGTTCTCAGTTCTTTGTAAGAGTAAAAGATGTTTCAGAGGAAGCTGCAGAAAAGATTTTCGGCAAAATCATTGTTTCAAAAAGTGATGAGTTTGAAATGGCATTTATCACATCAGAAATGAATGAAAAAGAATTTGAAGATAAGAAAAAGTTATTAGGATACGGGAATATTTTGTCCTGTATCAGAGTACATAGATAAGATGGAAGGAGTTTTGTTTAATGGCATTAGTTGTTAAAAAATTCGGCGGAAGCTCTGTAGCTGACGCGGAGAAGGTAATGAATGTTGCCGGCAGAATTACTGATACCTACAAAGAAGGAAATTCAGTTGTGGTAGTAGTTTCTGCACAGGGCGACACTACAGATGAATTGATTGAAAAGGCAAATGAAATAAATCCAAAGCACTCAAAGAGAGAAATGGATATGCTCTTATCTACAGGCGAGCAGATTTCAATTTCACTTCTTGCTATGGCGATTGAAAAATTAGGATTTCCTGTTATTTCACTTACCGGCTGGCAGCTCGGAATGATGACCGACAGTAACTACGGAATGGCAAGAATTAAGAAAATCGAAACAGAGCGTATTCGCAAAGAGCTGGATAAAAACAATATCGTAATTGTAGCGGGCTTCCAGGGAATTAACCAGTTTGGGGATATCACAACTTTAGGCCGTGGCGGTTCTGATACATCAGCAGTTGCTATTGCGGCAGCTCTTCACGCTGATATCTGTGAAATCTATACAGATGTAGACGGTGTTTACACAGCAGACCCAAGAATTGTGCCCGATGCAAAAAAATTAAACGAAATCACTTACGATGAAATGTTAGAGCTTGCATCACTTGGTGCAAATGTATTGCATAACCGCTCAGTAGAGCTTGCTAAAAAATATCGTGTAAATTTAGAAGTTAAATCAAGTTTTCAGAAAGTGCCGGGAACGGTTGTAAAGGAGGAAATTACTGTGGAAAGAATGTTAGTCAGAGGTGTAACAAGAGATAACGATGTAGCAAGAATTGCAATTATGGGTGTTAAAGACGAACCTGGTATTGCATTTAGAATATTCTCACTTCTTTCAAAGCATAAAATCAATGTAGATATCATTTTGCAGTCAATCGGAAGAAACAATACAAAAGATATCTCCTTTACTGTAGGTGAGGCAAATGCAGAAGAAGCGATTTCTATTATCCGTGACAACATGGATATGATTGGCGCAGAAGATGTTACCTGCTCAACCGAATTTTCAAAGGTATCTATTGTAGGTGCAGGCATGGTTAACAATCCAGGTGTTGCGGCGAAAATGTTTGAAGCGCTCTTTGATGTAGGAATTAACATTCACATGATTTCAACATCTGAAAGCAAGGTATCAGTTTTAGTAAAAGAAGCAAATGCAGAACGCGCAGTTCGTGCAATTCATGACAAGTTTGATTTCACAGAATAAATTTAAACCTGCCGCACCCAGTTTTCAAAATGGGTTGCGGCAATTCTGGTAAAGAGGGAGAAAAAGCAGTATGATGGAAGTGTGGCAGGAAAAGACAGTCGCAGAGGTTGAAGAGGAGTTAAACACCAATTCAAAGTGGGGTATGACTTCAGATTTAGCTTTAGAAAAAAAGAGCGATAAACCTAAAAAACAGGCAAAAGGCAAGATGATACAATTCTTTTTGTCTGCTGTTGCTGACCCCTTTCATATTTTAATGCTTATCGTTTCTCTCATACTTATGGTTCAGGGCAGAGCAGTTTTCGGTACTTTAGCTATAGTTATTATGCTAATCCGTTCTTTATATATGACCGCGCGCCGTGTAGCATTTGAGGGTGTAAAAGTAAAAGCGCAGAAGCTTCGTGTCCCGCATATTACAGTTTTGCGTGACGGCGAAGAACAAACAATTTCTGCCGATTTGACAGCAGAGGGCGATGTCCAGATTTTAAGAGCGGGAGATGTAGTATACTTTCCGCTTAAAATCGCAGAAAATGACGGTTTAATCTTTTTACCTCAAGACGCAGAACAAGACTATGAAATTACAGATGATGACAAAGATGTAAATATTGCACTTCCCGGAATGAAAGTTGCTTTTGGCGAGGGGAGAGGAATAGTACTTGACAGCACATATACTTCTAAAGAAGCAGAACAGGGCGAAAAACTGCCAAATCTTCTTACAGGAACGCCATTCCTTGTATGGACAGCGGTATCATTGTTTTTAAGTCTTTTGGCGTCTGCTGTGTCTATCGCAAAGGGTAACGATGTTATAGACTGTGCTGTGTCGGCTGTAGGATTGTTTTTGGTAACCTGTCCTTTAAGCCTTCCCGACGGCTTTAAGCTTTGCAGTATTGAGGGTTTAAAGAAAATAAATTCTTCAGCAGTTTTAACACCGCTTTGTGCTAAAAAACTTAGGGAAGCCAAGTATATTGCGTTAGGCGAAAATGATATTGCAGCGCAAAAGCTTAAGTTCAGGGGCGTTATAACCTCATACAACGAATTTAATGTCGACTATCCGTATAGCGGACAGGACAGAGCAGTATTAAAAATGATAGAAGAAATGGCTTGCCTTTGCACAAATGCAGAGCTTAAAAACGGATTGTATGACGGCAGTTTGCAGGAAAAAGCAATAATAGATGGTTCGTCATCAAATGGCGTTTTTAAGGAATTGCTTGTTACAAAATACCCGCGTCTGTTTGAAAAGCAGACTGACGGACACCTTACTGTAGGAGTAAAAATTCAACAAGGCGTACGCGTAATATCGATGGGCGAGCCGAGCGAAATACTTGGTATGTGTGACAGCTTTTTAGCAGACGGAGAGGTTTTAAAAATTACAGACGAAATGCAGTCTGAAATGCTGAAAAAAGCTAAAGCTCTTATGGAGGCAGGAAGTTATGTGACAGCGCTTGCCTTTAGCGATAACGAAAAGGATACCGAGCACGAAAAAACAAATCTTTGTTTCTTAGGCTTGATTTTAGTTTCGCATCAGGCAGATTCAAGTAAGCTTTCTTTTATTAAAAAATGCAAGTCGGCTAACTTAAAGCCACTGCTCTTTACAGCACTTAAAAAAGAAAACGCAGAGGTAATTGCCTCTTTCTATACCAAAAACCCATATATTTTGTCAGGGGAAGAGTTAGACGGTTTAACAGACCGCGACTTAAAACACATAATAATAAAAGCAGACGGTTTTGCAGGCCTTTCTGCTCAACAAAAAGTAAGAGTATTGTCTATGCTTAAAGAAAACGGACAGGCAGTGTTGTATCCCGCAACAATTTCGGATGACATTTTGTTTAGAAGCAAAGCTTATGTTTCTATAGCGCCTGACAACGCACCTCAAAATTTAAAAAGAGTGTGTGACGGTACAGTACAATTTATGGAGCAAATTCCTGAAATCAAAAAGGCAACTGTTAATCTATATAGAAACCAGAACAATTTATTAGGTCATAATATAGCGGTAAAATTAGGAATTTTAATAAGCAGTCTGCTCACAGCGCTTTGTCTGCCGTATGGACAAAATGAATTTTTGCAGTATTTGTGGCTTGGAATTTTTGTAATGCCGTTTACAAACTACATGATTTTAAAAGCTGAGGACAACAGTAAAGGCATAAACACCAAAAGCACATTGCGTGCATCAATAATAAGCGGTGCTGTGATAGGTGCTTTGGTATTTATTGTAAGCCTTATAAGTTATTTCTCGGCATCTGAAATGGTTGCAAAAAACATGATGTTCTTTAGTTTTGTGTCTGCAATATTGGTTTTCGGACTTGGGTCGCAGACCGCAAAGCTACTGATAACAGACGCACTAAAAAATAAAAACGGAATTGTATCAGCAATAGTATTTTTAATTTTAACATTTGTTATATCATTTGTTCCGCCACTCGCTGAAAGCTTTTCTTTAGCACAAACTAATGGCTTTAGCATACTCTTTGCTATATTGTTCATAGCAGTATTTACAGTCCTTTCAGATATTATGAAATGGATTGAATATAAAATAAATAAAAAGGAAATTCAAAATGGAAGATAAATTTGAAGGTCAGATTGAGGGCAGAAACCCTGTAATGGAAGCACTTAAATCTGATACTACTATTGATAAAATTTATATACAAAAAGGCGACGGACAGGGTTCTGTCATAAAAATCCGCCGAATGGCACAAGATAAAAAAATACCCGTGGTAGAGGCAGACCGCAGAAAATTAGATGATATGAGCCTAAGTCATAACCATCAGGGCGTTATTGCGATAGTGCCTCAAGTTGATTATGTGTCTGTTGAAGACATACTGAAAAGAGCAGAAGACAAAGGCGAAAAACCTTTTATTGTAGTGCTTGACGAAATAGAAGACCCACATAATTTAGGGTCTGTAATAAGAACTGCAAACGGGGCGGGAGTGCATGGCATTATTATTCCAAAGCACAGAAGTGCAGGTCTTACAGCAACAGCCGCAAAGGTAGCGGCAGGTGCTTGCTTTTATACACCCGTCGCAAAAGTAACAAATTTAGCCAGAACAATTTCCGAGCTTAAACAAAAAGGAATTTGGTTTTATGGTGCTGATATGGCAGGAGAAAAAACGGTGTTTGAAACCGATTTTTCGGGCGGTGTCGGCATAGTTATAGGTAACGAGGGCAAAGGAATAAGCAGACTTGTTAAAGAAGAATGTGACTTTTTGGTTAAAATCCCTATGCTTGGCGAAATTGAGTCTTTAAACGCATCTGTTTCGGCAGGAATATTTATGTATGCTGCGTCAAAATGCAACAGAAAGAATTAAGGAGGAAGAAATATGAAAGCAGTTATTACAGTTGTAGGTGTAGATAAGGTTGGTATTATTGCAAAGGTAAGCGCTATGCTTGCTGAAGAAAACATAAACATCTTAGATATCAACCAGACAATCATGGACAACCTTTTTACAATGATTATGTATACTGATATCTCAAAAATAAAGTCGGACTTTAGCGAAATTTCTAAAAAATTAGACAAATTGGGAGAAGATATGGGAGTAAAAATTTCTATTACTCATACAGATATCTATAATTCCATGCATAGAATTTAGGAGGTGCTTTTATGGTTAATACATCAGAAATTTTAGAAACCATAAAAATGATAGAGCAGGAAAATTTAGACATCCGCACCATTACTATGGGGATTTCTCTTTTAGACTGCGTACGCGAGTCTGTTGATAAGACAGCAACTGCTATTTATGATAAAATTACAAAAAAAGCCGAAAAATTGGTTAAAACAGGTGATGATATCGGACTTATGTACGGTATCCCAATTATAAATAAGAGAGTTTCCGTTACCCCGATTTCTCTTTTATCAAATGCTAAAAGCAGTGAAGATTATGTGAAATATGCTCTTGCTTTAGAAAAAGCGGCAGAGGAGATTGGCATAAACTTTATAGGCGGATTTTCTGCACTTGTTCAAAAGGGCTTTACCGAATGTGACAAGCTTTTGATTGATGCAATCCCCGAAGCTTTAAAACAGACTACAAAGGTTTGTTCTTCCGTAAATGTGGGAAGCACAAAGGCAGGCATAAATATGGATGCCGTTTACAAAATGGGACAGATTGTTAAAAAGACTGCAGAAATCACAAAAGACCAAGGCTCAATCGGTTGTGCAAAGCTTGTTGTTTTTTGTAATGCGGTTGAAGATAATCCGTTTATGGCAGGTGCGTTTCACGGCGTAACCGAGCCTGAATGTGTAATAAATGTTGGTGTTTCAGGCCCCGGCGTTGTAAAATGTGCTTTAGAAAAAGTTAAAGACGGCGACTTTATGACAGTTGCTGAAACCATAAAGAAAACAGCTTTCAAAATTACCCGTGTAGGTCAGCTTGTTGCATTAGAGGCTGCAAACAGACTAAACACACCTTTTGGTATTGTGGACTTATCTTTAGCTCCAACCCCCGCAATAGGCGACAGCGTTGCACATATTTTAGAAGAAATGGGACTTGAGCGTTGCG
>JAFWXG010000201.1 GCA_017523005.1 Clostridia bacterium | reverse complement strand
GAGATACCCTTTGAATTTGGCGCCTGACCCATACCGATACAAGGTCCGCAAGCACTTTCTAAAATTCTCGCACCCGCATCAATCATAACAGACAATGCACCGTTCTCTGCAAGCATATTAAGCACCTGTTTTGAACCCGGCGCAATAGCAAGAGATACATCAGGATGAACAGTTTTGCCCTTTAAGATATGAGCAACTTTTAACATATCTGAAAGTGAGCTGTTAGTACATGAACCGATACAAACCTGGTCAACCTTCATTGGACCGATTTCAGATAAGGATTTAATGTTATCGGGAGAATGAGGGCAAGCAGCTGCAGGCTGGATTTCGGATAAATCTATTTCGACAACTTCGTCATATTCAGCATCATCGTCTGCACAAAGCGGAATCCAGTCTTCTGCGCGTTTTTGTGCCTGCATAAATTCTTTTGTTATTTCATCAGAGGGGAACACAGAGGTTGTTGCACCAAGCTCTGCACCCATATTTGTGATAGTTGCACGCTCGGGTACAGATAAGGATTTTACACCTTCTCCTGTGTATTCAATGATTTTCCCAACCCCGCCTTTTACGGTAAGGCGTTTTAAAACTTCTAAAATTACATCTTTTGCCGCACACCATGGAGATAATTTACCTGTTAAATTAACCTTTACAATTTTAGGATAGGTAATATAATATGCACCGCCACCCATAGCAACTGCTACATCAAGTCCGCCAGCACCAATTGCAATCATACCAAGTCCGCCGCCTGTTGGTGTATGGCTGTCAGAACCGATTAAGGTTTTGCCCGGAATACCAAATCTTTCAAGGTGTACCTGATGGCAAATTCCGTTACCTGGTCTGCTGAAATATATGCCGTGCTTTTTTGCAACAGAACCTATAAAACGATGGTCGTCAGCGTTTTCAAAGCCTGACTGCAAGGTGTTATGGTCAATGTATGCAACCGATTTTTCTGTTTTTACGCGTGGCACACCCATAGCCTCAAATTCTAAATATGCCATTGTGCCTGTGGCGTCCTGAGTTAGGGTCTGGTCTATTTTAATGCCAATTTCCTTGCCCTTTACAAATTCGCCGTCTACTACATGGGCTTTTAATATTTTTTCTGCTAATGTTAATCCCATAGTGACCTTCCTTTCAATTTAAGTCTATAAAATAATTTGTTTCTTCCATTTGCCTGAAAGATAGAAAATAACTCCGTAGATAAGTGCCGCAAGCGATGCAACCGGTGCACCAAGTCCTACGCCCATAAGTCCCATATCCATAACCATTCCAAAAAGGAATGATGCAGGAATTCTGAATAATATAGATGAAATCATGCCGTTTATTAAAGATACGGTTGTGTGTCCTGCACCTATAAACAATCCGTTAAAGCAGAATACAAAGGCACAATCAAGTAATCGTATTTAAATGCTTTTATATATTCCACACCACAGTTAATAACAGGTGCTTCAGAGGTAAATGCTCTCATGCACCATTCGGGGAAGAAAGATACAAATGCAAAAATTACAACGCTTATAGAAATTGAAATTCCTATCCCGACAGCTGTGGTCTTTTTAGCGCGGTCTTCTCTGCCTGCACCTAAATTCTGTGCTACCATGGCAGAAATCGCACTCGACATGGCAACCGCAGGCAAAATGGCAAAGCCGTTTAATTTACCAACCGCACCAACCGCCGCCGATGCTTCGTAGCCTATGGTGTTTACCAAAGTGGTTAAGAATAAGAACGATGCACCTGTTGCCACATTCTGCACAGATGACGGAACACCAATTTTAAGAATCATGCTTAATCTCTTTTTGTTGATTTTTAAGGATTCTCTGCTGAAATCAAAAATAAAGTTGTTTCTCATTAAATAGAAAATGCAAAGCACCATGCTCAATCCCTGTGATACTACGGTTGCAATCGCCGCACCTGCCGCACCCATTTTGAAAATTGCAACAAGTATAAGGTCTAAAATAATGTTTGTAACGCACGCAATAAGCACGAATATCAAGGGATTTTTACTGTCCCCCATGCCTCGCATTACTGCACTTAATGCGTTATATCCAAAAATGAAGAAGTTTCCCAAGGTTGTTATAAAAAAGTATATTTTCGCCTCTGAAAATGATTCTTTCGGAGTCTGGATAAGCTTTAACAGCGGAGTTTGAAGAATAAGCATGAGTGCTGTTAATATTACCGCCAAAATCGTAAGCGACGAAAAGAGTGTTCCTATCGTCTCTTTTATAGCCTTTCTGTTATTCGAACCTAAATACTGCCCAATCAAGACTGTCACACCAACCGACAAACCGAATACCATATTTGTAATAACGAAGGTTATCTGACTTCCGATATTTACACCTGACATACTCGCCGCCCCGCAAAACTGTCCAACAATTATCATGTCGGCAACAGAATAAAGGGTTTGTATAAGGTTAGAAAAGAGTATCGGTAGCGAGAACAAAATAAGCTGTTTTGCTACACTTCCCTTTACTAAATCGTTTTCAAATTTTGCCATTTTTATCTCCATTCTTTATCTTTTGAAACTTAAAATTTACATACCGATATATTCTACCACATTTTTTAAAAAAAAGCAACTTTAAATAAAAAATAAACCGAGTTTTGTCGGTTTATTTAAATAGTTCGCATAAGATTTTTGGGAAAAGGTCTTTGCGGGATGAACGGTATCGGGCAATTTCGTTTTCTTCTCTACCGCTTACAAACGATTTTTTGGCAACTGTGCTGTCAGACACAACAAAAAGTGCGGTCATTGGAATTTTTGCAATTTTTGCAGCTAAAAATGCTGCGGCAGTTTCCATTTCTATACAGTTGCATCCAAAATTTATTATCTCGTCAATATGTGCAAACTGGGCAAAAATACTG
>JAFWXG010000200.1 GCA_017523005.1 Clostridia bacterium | reverse complement strand
GTCTACTCTTAAATTTATGCGTCTGTAAAGTTCCTCTCTGTCACCAGTTATGCAAAATTTAACTGTGTTGTAAGGTGTTTCTGCTTGCTTTGAACGGCGGATATGTTCACTCTGTGTAATGCCCGTTGTTTTATAAACCTCTAACGCGCGCACAATTCGCTTTGTGTCATTTAGATGCAGTCTTTCTGCAGTTTCTTTGTCTATTTCATAAAGTTCTTTAAGCAAAACCTCGTTCCCTTCTTTTTCGGAACGGAAAAGCAGTTTCTCACGATATTCAAAATCAGTGTCGCCTTGAGATAGCATGATATTTTGAGTCAAGGTGTCAACATAAAGACCAGTACCACCTGCTAAAACAGGAATTTTACCCCTTGAAACAACATCTGTTATACATTTGCCTGCATCGGACACATATTGCGCCAAACTATAGTTCTCGTCAGGCTCTACAATGTCAATCATGTGATGTTTAATTCCCTGCATTTCGCTTTCATCAGGCTTTGCTGTGCCTATGTTCATGTCTTTATATACCTGCATGGAATCTGCCGTTACCACTTCTCCGTTTATCTCTTTGCAAAGCTCAACCGCAAGTGCGGTCTTTCCCGAAGCAGTCGGCCCCACCAGAACAATTAGGGGTAATTTGCCCATTATTTTTCCTTTCTAAACAATTCGTTTGAACTCTTTTTCAATATATTTTTTTGAAAATGAAATCATTAAAGGTCTTCCATGTGGGCAAGTCCTGATTTTTTCATTTTCAATAACTTGTTTTACCAATCCCTGAAGCTCCATTTTTGTCATTGAATGGTTTGCCTTGATTGCGCCCTTGCACGCAATCATAAAAAACGCTTTATCCATAATATCTTCGGGATTTTTGTTTTGTTTTATAAGCTCTAAAATAGAGATTACTGTGTTTTCTACTGAATCCTCAGAAATATCGTCTGGCATTTGACGGACTGCATATTTACCTTGCCCGAAAGCGTCAATTCCAAAGCCTAACTTTTCGAATGTTTCCTTATGTTCTAAAACCATTTCCCCATCTGTGGCGGAAAGATTTATTATTTCAGGCATCATTAGTACCTGACCGAAAATCTGTCTGTCTCGTATCATCTCTTCATAGCGTATTCTTTCGTGAGCTGCATGTTGGTCGAGCAACAAAAGTTCGTTGTCATGTTCAATTAAGATATAAGTGTCAAAAAGCTGACCTATAACTTTATAATCAAACTCTTCTTTTTCTTCATGAGGAGTGCTTATAATATAGCTTTCAAGCTCGCCTTCACTTAGATTATCATCAAAAAAGCTTGTTTCTTCACTTTCTTTTGACGGTGTAAACAAAGCCTCGCTTTCTTGTGAGAAGAAATCAAAGGTTTGTTCTTCCTTTTTAAAAATCTGTTCAAAGCTTTCTTTTGGTTTAATTACATTAAAAGGTTTGCTTTCGCTTTTAAATGTACTTTTGATTTCCGCAGATTTAACTTCTCGCGCAATCGGCTCCGCCAAAAGTGCATTCTGTACTCCCCAGAAAACTGTACTTGTTACAGGTTTTTCGTCAGAAAATTTGATTTCCATTTTTTGAGGATGCACATTTACATCTGTCATCATAGGCGGAATTTCCACCGACAAAACCAAAACAGGGTGTTTTCCTGTCATAAGCATGGTTTTGTAGCCCGCTTCTGCACTATACTGAATTTCTTTTGATTTTACCCATCTGCCGTTTACAAAAAAGTTTTGCATGGTGCGGTTATTTCTTGAAAATTCAGGTTTGCTGATATATCCAAAAACTTTAACTCCGTCTTTTTCGCAGTCTACCCTTACCATTTTAGATGCAAGTTCATTTCCGTAAATTACAGGCAAAACATCTTTTAAATCTCCTGTTCCCGGAGTTAGTAAAGTTTCTCTGCCATTATTTATAAGACGAAACGAAATGTTTGGATATCCAAGTGCTAATCTTTGCACTACTTCTGTTACATGAGCCGCTTCGGCACTGTCTTTTTTCATAAAGTGCATTCTTGCGGGGGTATTGAAAAAGAGGTCTTTCACAACAATGGTTGTACCGTCAGGGCAACCCGCTTCGCTTTCTGATATAACCTCTCCTGCCTCTAATGAAAGTGCAGTGCCAAGAGTATCTTCTTTTCGCTTTGTTATAAGCTCAACTTTAGATACCGCCGCAATACTTGCAAGTGCCTCTCCCCTGAAACCCATGGTAAAAAGATTTTCAAGGTCGGAAATTTCTCTTATTTTGCTTGTGGCGTGTGGCAAAAATGCAGTTTTTACTTCTTCTGCTCTTATTCCGCAACCGTTATCTGTAACGCGTATAAGCGAGATGCCGCCGTTTTTTATTTCAACAGTAATCTTAGTTGCACCCGCGTCTATTGCGTTTTCTGCCATTTCCTTTACTGCAGATGCGGGGCGTTCTACCACTTCGCCTGCCGCAATTTTATTTACGGTTGTAATATCTAAAACCTGAATTTTATTCATTAAACCATTCCCTCTGCTTTTTTCTTTAATTCATAAAGCTTGTTCATAGCCTCGATTGGCGAAATAACATTTAAGTCTATTGACTTGATTTCTTCAATAAGTTCATTTTTAGGTGCGTCAAACAAGTCAATCTGCATTGCATTGATTTCAGGCAACGCTTTTGTTTTGGTATTTCCTTTAATCTCTACTGTACCCTTTTCTTCAAGTGCAGAAAGTATAGTTTTTGCGCGTTTTATTACATCGTTTGGAATTCCTGCAAGCTTTGCAACCTCAACACCATAGCTTTCGTCTGCACCGCCACGCACAATCTTTCTTAAGAAAACAACATCATCATCGCGTTTTTTAGCAACTATGCAATAATTCTTAACACCCTCGATTTTTTCTTCAAGCTCGGTAAGTTCATGATAATGGGTTGCAAAAAGTGTTCTTGCACCACACTTTTTCTTGTCTGCAATATGTTCTACCACAGACCACGCTATTGAAAGTCCGTCGAAAGTCGATGTTCCTCTGCCTATTTCGTCTAATATCAAAAGACTCTTTGATGTAGAATTTTCTATAATGTTTGCAACCTCATTCATTTCTACCATGAATGTACTTTGTCCTGACGACAAATCATCAGAAGCACCAATTCTTGTAAACACTTTATCTACAATACCAATTCTTGCATAAGATGCAGGAACGAAGGAGCCCATCTGTGCCATAATCACAATCAAAGCAACCTGACGCATATAAGTCGATTTACCTGCCATGTTAGGACCTGTTATAATGCAGAATGAATTATCTTTCTGGTCGAGCATGGTGTCGTTAGGCACAAACAATGAGTCTTTAAGAACTTTCTCGACAACAGGATGACGACCGTCTTTAATATCAATTACATCGCTTGTGTCTATTTCCGGTTTTACATAATTGTTCTTAAAGGCTGTTTCTGCTAAAGAGCACAAAACATCAAGACACGCGATTGATTTAGCAGTCTTTTGAATTCTTTTAATTTCTTCACGAATTCTTTCACGCACACCGCAGAAAATTCTGTATTCTTTTGCTACAATCTTTTCATCAGAGCGTAAAACTAAATCTTCTAAATGTTTAAGCTCATCGGTTATATATCTTTCGCAGTTTGCTAAGGTCTGCTTTCTTACATAATGAGCAGGAACCTGGTCGTAATTTGATTTAGTAACTTCAATATAGTAGCCGAAAACCTTGTTAAATCCGACTTTTAAGTTTTTGATACCTGTTCTTTCTTTTTCTTCTGCTTCAAGCTCTAATAGGCTTGTCTGTCCCTTTTCTTTACCGTCACGCCATAAGTCTAATTCTTCATCAAAGCCTTTTTTGATTATTCCGCCCTCGCGTACAGAAAACGGCGGGTCATCAACTATTGCGGCGGTTATTACATTTTTTATGTCTGACAAATCGTCAAATTCACTGAACACTTCTTTAAGAAGACTGCTGTTGCATTTTTTTAAGTTTTCAATAAGTTCGGGGAAACTTTCAATAGAATCACGAAGAGATATCATATCTCTGCCATTTGCACTTCCGTAGTCGATACGGGAAATCATTCTTTCCATATCTCTTATTCCTGACAAGGTTTTATGGATATTTCCACGCATTTCGTGATTATTTAAAAGTTCTTCTACCGCTTCATGACGGCGTCTTATCTGTGCACATGACAAAAGTGGCTGTTGTACCCAGGTTGCCATCATTCTTCCGCCCATAGCGGTTGCTGTTTTATCCAAAACCCATAAAAGACTTCCCTTTTTGTCCTGCTCACGCATTGTTTTCACAAGCTCTAAATTATATCTTGCAATGCTATCTAATCCCAAATACTGCTCTGCCTCATAAAATTTAATGTCAGTAAACTGGTCGAGTGCGGTCATTTGTGTTTCTTCCAAATACAAAATCAGCATACCTGCCGCCATAACCGCCATTTCTTTGCCTTCTAAAGATGCCTTTGTAAGTCTTGTTGAAAAGTGAGATTTTAAGCATTCAAACGCATTTTCTTCCGAAACTTCTTGTCTTTCTGTAAGTAAAACCTTAAATTTATGGGAAATAAAATTCATGACAGATTTGTCAGAATTCAAAAATTCGTTATGTATAATCTCTGACGGGGAATATTTTGAAAGCTCATTAAGCAAATCGGTTTTTGCTGCGACTCCGTCAAGCGTAGCCGCATAAAGCTCGCCGGTTGACACATCTCCCGCCGCAATTCCATAGCCTGTTCCCGACTTATAAATGCTTATAATAAAATTATTTTTGTTATCTTCCAAAACATCAGGCAAAGTTATAGTGCCGGGGGTTATAACCTTTATAACTTTTCTTTCTACTATGCCTTTGGCATTTGCAGGGTCTTCGGTTTGTTCGCAGATTGCTACCTTATAGCCTGCCTTTACAAGCTTTGCGATGTAGCCGTCACAACTGTGAAAAGGGACTCCGCACATAGGTGCTCTTTCTTCCTGACCGCAATCTCTGCCTGTTAAAGTAAGTCCTAAAACCTCCGACGCAAGCTTGGCATCGCCAAAAAACATTTCGTAAAAATCGCCCAAGCGATAAAACAAAATGCAGTCCATATAATTTTCTTTTATTTTAAAATACTGCTTCATCATTGGCGTAAATTCTGCCATATTTATCCCCCTTAAAGCTCACCGTTTAATGACCATGTCCTTATTTCTGTAATCCTGACATTTTGCATTGAACCTATTAAGCTGTTATCTCCTTTAAGGTTTACGACCTTGTTACTTTCTGTTCTTCCCTGCAAAACAGATTTGTCTGTCTTGCTTTCGCCCTCAATCAGGACAGGAAGAGTTTTACCTAAATAGGTATCGTTTATTTCCCTGGAAATCTCGTTTTGAAGTGCGACAAGGCGGTCAAAATTTTCCTGAATTTCTTTGCCCGACAACACAAACGGCATTTTTTCTGCCACAGTACCTTTTCGTTTTGAGTAAATGAATGTAAAGAGATTATCAAATCTTACTTCTTTTACCAAAGATAGTGTTTCTTCAAAGTCTTCGTTTGTTTCTGTCGGGAAACCTACGATTACATCACTTGTAAGTGCTATATCAGGCATTTTTTCTCTTATTTTTCTTACTGTTTCCAAATAGCTTTCTCTTGTGTAACTGCGGTTCATAGCTTTAAGTGTATTGTTACTTCCTGCCTGGAACGGTAAGTGAAGCTGTTTGCAAACCTTGTCACATTCTGCCATTGCCGATATCAATTCATCAGACAAATCTTTAGGATGGCTCGTGGCAAATCTTATTCTTTCTATTCCCTCAATTTTATTAACTTCCCTTAAAAGCTCGGCAAATGACATTTTATTTTCGGTCAAATCTTTTCCGTATGAGTTTACATTCTGACCTAAAAGTGTTACTTCTTTATATCCGTCTTTTGCCAAGGCTTTGATTTCATCAAGCACATCTTCAGGATTTCGGCTTCTCTCTCTTCCACGAACGAAAGGCACAATGCAGTATGAACAAAAGTTATTACAACCGTACATGATTGTAACCCAAGCCTTAAACTTATCATCTCTTTTTACAGGTATGTCTTCTGCAATCTGACCGTCAATGTTTTGAACATCAAATACTCTTGTATTCGCCCTTGCTTTTCGTAAAAGCTCAGGAAATCTATAAAGTCCGTGAGTTCCGAAAATAAGACTTATGTGTCTAAACTTTTTAAACATTTCCCATGCGATTTGCTCTTGCTGTACCATACATCCGCAAACGCCTATAACCAAATTAGGGCGTTTAGCTTTTAAATATTTAAGCGCACCGACATTACCCTTTAATTTCTTCTCTGCATTCTCACGGACTGCACAGGTGTTAAATATAATTACATCAGCAATTTCACGCTCGTCTGTAAGCTCGTAGCCCATTTTCTGGAGCATTCCTTTAATGCGTTCGGAGTCGTTTTCGTTCTGCTGACAGCCGTAGGTTATAACGCACGCTTTTTGCTGTTTGCTTTTTGCTTTATTTTCTATACATATAGCCTGCATAATTTCCTGTTGTTTAAGGATTTCAGCGGGGTCTACATGAATTTTATTTTCTGCCATTTTTCTCTTTCCTTTTGCAAAATATACTTACTAAAATATTATATCAAAAAACGGCTCTCTTTGCAAGTAAATTTGTAAAAAAAGTGTGCCCGAAAAGGCACACTTTTTAATTACACAAAAGCTCTTTTAATTCGTTTACATTTGGCACTATTATATCAGCACCGGCAGTTTCCAATTCTTCCCTTGTTCCATAGC
>JAFWXG010000199.1 GCA_017523005.1 Clostridia bacterium | reverse complement strand
ATGTGATGTATTTGATTTACGAAATTCTACTACAAGAATTTCAATCCCTGTCTTTGGCTTAAAATCTAATATTTTGACAATCGGCTGTGGGGCTTGTGCAATATAACGCGAGTAACCTTCTTTTTTGCCGTTTATCAAGCCGTTCAGCACTTTTCCACCTCACCACAATCTTATTTTCTATAATACATTCATTCCGTTATTCTGTCAATTTATAGTATCATTTACTGTTTTTAGTATTGACAAATAATAAATATCGGTGTAAATTCGATTTATAAACAAGAAAAGAGCGTTGAATCTCCCCTCGACATGATTGAACGCTTTTTTAAGGCGTTTACTGCCCGTGTAGTTGTCGAGGACTGCGCGGGCTTCTTTTTTTAGGAGTAGAAATGACTACAGGCGAATTCGCCGATTTGGTACACGACATGAGAGCCGCACAAAAAGAGTATTTCAAAACACGCTCAAAAGAAGCTCTCGAAAAGTCAAAAATTCTTGAATCCAGAGTAGACAGACTGCTTGAAGAAAGAAAGAACCGCGAAGCCGCAAAGCAGCCCACTTTGTTTGATATTGTGTGAGGTGTATATGCTGACATTCCCACTTAAAAAACAATGGTATGAAAAAATCAAGTCCGGCGAAAAGACGATTGAGTATCGGGAAGCAAAAAGTTATTGGTCTACCCGATTGATAAACGCATACCTTGAAAACTGCACAAACAAAGAAGAATCTCTTTATCAGTATCTTACGGAAGAAGAATATGATAATTGGCTTGATTTGTATGAAATCTTCAATGCAGAAGCCTTAGAAGTGGGTATAAAGTGCAATATACCGTGTCTGCTGAAAGACGGTTATTCCAATCGCGCATTGACTGCAACGATTACAAAGATTGAATATATGGACGGAATAAACACCGACCTGCATATAAATAAATGTGTGTATGCTCTCCACCTTGCAGATGTAAAACAGAAGATGTCTTTGCAGGAAGAAATTAAACGCATACATGATGAATACTATAACGGCGGAAAGTTTATAAAACCGAGTTTCAAATACATCGTTGTTATTGACCAGACCTTCGGTCAGCATGGCGATGATTTTTATGTGTGCAATCATCTGGATAAAGCAAAAGAAAAAGCATTGGAATTGCTGTCTTTGACAAAAGATTGGGTAGAAATTTACGAGGTTAGAGAATATAAGGACGGCTTCAAAGCGGTAGAGATTTTCACAATCCATAGCTTTGATAAGGTATTTAGAGAATCTTTCAGCAGCAGCCAGCCTATGCACATTGCATGGCGTACTCGTGGCGACTGTTTGAACGAAAAGGAGAAGTAACCCAATGGAAAAGAAAAAATTAACCGAAGCAGAAAAAGAGATTGTGAAAAAACTTGCTCATTCTCTTTACACGGTAGATTTCCTTGAAGAGTGGATTAACCGTAATGACAATGTTTTTGTAAATGCACCAAGTGCTTTACAGGCTTGTAATGCAAAAGGTTTTTATGAAGCCGTGCAACTTATGGCAAAAAAAGGAAGGTAAATAAAAGCAATGAAGCGTAGAAAGTGGACTAAAGAAGAGCGTAAACGGATATACCAGAAGTACAAAGGACATTGTGCCTATTGTGGCTGCAAAATCAGAATCGAAGAAATGCAGGTTGACCACATTGTAGCATTAAAGCGTGGCGGAGCTGATTCAATCGAAAACGCAAACCCTGCCTGCAGAATGTGCAACAAATACAAGAGTACGCTTCTTCTGTATGACTTCAAAAATTGGCTTCTTGCAGGTGTTATAAGCCGCCTGCAGAAACAGTTTCTTTTCCGTATCGCCGAGCGTTACGGACTGATAACTGTAAACAAGTGGGATAAGAAATTTTACTTTGAGAGGATTAAGAAATGAAGAAAAACTGTTTGAATTGTATTCACCCAAGAAATCTAGGCGACCGTATTTCATGCCGAGCAGAGCCGGGAGCTTGCGACCATGCTTTTGTAATTTCTATCAAAGAAGCTGAAAACTATTGCTGTGAGGAATATATGCACAAAGACGCAAGAAATAAGTTTAACGAAGAATGTGATGAAAATTGCATTGTTCATAAACTTGTAACTCACAACACTTGTCTTTTCTGTAATGCGCTACGCAATTCTCCACATTTACAAAATGATGTAACTGAAAAGACAGATAAAGAGATTGAAGAAATGCAGAGTGAGCTTGAAAAGGAGTTTGCTTTATGAAAGAAAAGGAAATAAATGTTATCGACTTTCAATGTCCGTATTGGGGGCATGACTTTTGTGTAGATTCACAAAAGAAAAGGTTAGTTACCGCTCATGGCTGGTATAGTTCTTCTATTGCTATGGGCATAAATAAATATCAGCTTGAAAAAGGGGCGATTGTTGTTAAACGCTGTAAAAACGGCGGGTATTGGTTTGGAAGGGTAAAGAGCATTGAATGGGCAAACGACCCACAGGATATGTTTTTCTGCAAGTGCAAGACGATTGTAAAAGACCGTCAGTTAAGCAAGGCAGAATACAATTACATTCAGAAAACCTATT